>NZ_JAHOCB010000007.1:0-99668 GCF_019125875.1 Erysipelatoclostridium sp. MSK.23.31
TATAACTTCGCATAATGGTAGGAAATGTAAATTCTTATCGCGTATATTATGTATAATAAGGACAAGTATGTAATAAGACAACAACAACAGCGCATTAGAAATCTAGAAGCTGAAATTGAGAGGTTAAAGAAATCTAATAAAACTGTTATTGTTGAAAAGTCAGCTAAGTTTTCTTGGCTTAGCGAACATTATGTGACTGTTTGGCGAAAGGGTAATTATATAAAGATTAAAGTTAATGTTATGTCTAATATGAAAGATATACATTATGTTGATAATTACGGTTGGGAATTAGTTTACTACTATGTCCAAATTTCTTTTTACCCATTGGAATTTAGGTATTTTTATATAATAGATTTAGATAGAGAGCAACTATAGTTGCTCTTTTTTTGTTTCTTCATATTCGTTTGGAAACATTGTTTTTAATATTATTATTAATCTTTCTTTATCATCTTTTTTTAGTTTTCTTTCTAGTTTTACTAATTCGTTTTCTTTTATGCTTTCTTCGTTATCTAATAAGTAGTCGATCGATACATTAAAATAGTTTGCTAATTGTTTAAGCATTTTTGTATCTGGTTCTCTTTCTTCATTTTCCCATAGTGATAATGTTGGTTGTGATATTTTAAATATCTTACAAAATTGTTTTTGTGTTAAATTGTTATTTTTTCTTAATTTTTGTAATTTATTTCCGTTCATGCTATCACCTCACAATTTCATTATAACCTATTGAAATTTTTTTACACTATAATATAACTAAATGTAATATTACATATTGCAATATGTAATATTTTTTGTTATTATAAATATATCAAATAGTTATATTTTGTTTGTTTGAATATTATATAACGTTATTTAATTAAATGAAAAATAAAGAAATGAGGAAAAGAAAAATGAAAAAAATTATTGGTACTAGAAGTGTAAGCTTTAAAACTAAAGATGGTGATTTGATTGAGGGTCATTCTTTATACTTTACTGAAGATCCTGAGGAGTTGGACAATCATCTTGAAGGTGTTATGTGTGATAAATGTTTTGTTAATAATCAAGTTTTTAACAGTATGTTAGATGCTATTGGTTCTTTGACTTTGGTTGGGGTCGAATGTGAATTTAATTATAATAAATACGGTAAGGTTACTAGTTTATTAGTCTAGAATTTCGTAATCCTCTGCACGGAGTGCGGAGGGTACGGGTTCCCTCGTGCGACGTGTAGAGTATGAACGAAAACCAGGACGAACAAATAAGTCAACCAGCCGAAGATATTGAACAGCCAAAGGAAGTTCAAACAACTGAAATTGATACTACTTATCAAATAAATACTTTAAATATGATAGATAGTATTAATAATATTCAAATTATTAATATGTTCTTGTTATGTGTTATTATTGGTGTTTTATTGGGAGGTGCCTTATGGAAGAATTTGCGCCCCTGATATTAGTTAATATAGATACTTTTAATGAGGTATTAGCTCTTATTCCAATAGGGATTGTAACGGGTTTATTATTCTTATGTTTGTTATATTTTATCGGTTATACAATCGGTTTTATATATAAAATATTTTTCTAAGAAAGGAGAAAAGGAAAATGGAAGGAATTACAACAGCGCTTACAACTGCATTTAGTACAAGTGTTACTTCATGTCAGTCTATTTTAGGTGATGTTTTACCTATTGGTATGGGTTTAATTACTGCAATGTTAGTTGTTAGATTTGCTATTAAATCTTTTAAAATGTTGGGTAACAAAGCCTAGTAAAAACGTGGGGTTATCCTCACGTTTTAATTTTCCTTAAATATGTATTTTTATGAAAAAACTAAAAAAGATAAGTGATCATATTCTTAGATTTTATAGAAAAGCTAAAAAAAAGATTGTTAGAAAAATAATGATTGTTGCTACGTGTCTTGTTTGTGCTTTTTCTCCTATTTATTCTTCTTATAAAGAAGTTAATGCAATTGTCGGTATCGATGATGCGGTTGTTGTAAGTGGTGTTATGTCGGTCTTAGCTTTATTGGGGATTGGTATTAGTTCGGCGGGAGCTGATAATTTAACGGATACCTGCTACGATATTGCGGACGGTTTTAGTCGCTTTGGAGAGACGCTTGTAGGTACGGTTAAAGATAAATTCGATACTTTAATGAACGGCATTATGTATACGGGTTCGGTTGTATTAGACGCGTTTAATACTATTGGAAGTGAGTTAGGACACGCAATGTACGATATTTTTAATACAAGTAATGGGAATAGTTATGTAGGTGATTTGGAATTGGCTGATGGTGTAACGGATTTTGTAACTATTGGTGGGGATAATTATTTCTTTTATTCTCCTGGCAATCCCTTAAATAATCCCGCTTTTGATGCTTTATTTGCCGGTTTTAGTGGTCTTTGTATTGTAACTAGTAATGGGACTTATATTTCTAGTATTCAGGATTATTCATATCCGCATGAAATTTATTGTTTAACTGCTGTAATTAATGATACTTATATAAATACTAAATATGTTTTGTATGGTTCTAGTTCTCAAAATACAATTAATAATAGTGTTGGTTTTACACAGTATGACCGAAATGGTATTGAACTTGGTAAATCTACTCGTATTTATTTAGACGATATTTTATTTTCTTCATTCTTTGGTACTTTTTATACGATTTATAATGCGGGTGTTAATGCTTTTCATTTAGGTAATAAATGGGTTGACCCACGAGGTCTTACTTTGGAATTAGACCCGCCCTGGGTTACTAATAAAGGTACTAATACGGATTTAAAACTGCTAGACGATAGTTATATAAATTATGGCGATATTGACGATATTGCAATTCCTCGATATGTTGCTCCTGATGCTACTTATACACCAGAGGGTGTTATAGATTATCCTGGCAGTTGGAGTATTCCTAATCAGTATATTCCTAATTTAGATAGACCTGTTCCCGTTCCTCTGCCATTCCCATTGCCAGATATTGGAACGATTCCTAATGACTATACGGGAGATATTACAAAAGATACACCGATAGAAAACACGGATGAGGATGCCGACATAGATGACCCTGATTATGTCATCCCTACGGTTGGAGATTTTCTAGGCGATTATGATGTACCTGGAAAGCTTAATTGGAAAGAATATTTTCCGTTTTGCATTCCATTTGACCTTATAAAATTTATAGGTTGTTTAGCAGCGGAACCAGAGGCGCCTAATTTTAAATGGGATTATGAGATATTAGGAACTAAAGGAACTGTAAAGGTTGATTTAAAGGAATATGAAAGTGTTGCTTTAGTTGCAAGAACTCTTTTTGACTTACTGTTCGTTTTAGGACTTACAATGGTTACTAGAAATCTTATAAAAGGGTAGGTATAAATATGGATATATTTTTAAGTATATTTGAGTGGCTTTTGAATGCTTTAACCGATTTTGCTAATACACTTTTAAGTGTTTTACCTAAAAGTCCTTTTAGTGATTTATTAAATACTTTTAGTAATATACCTTATCTTGGTTGGGTTAACTGGTTTATACCGTTTAGAGATTTTATTTACATTGGCGGGTTGTGGCTTACAGTTATAGGTCTGTTTTATATTTACCAGATAATTATGCGCTGGATTAAAGTAATAGGTGATTAATATGTTAAAAATTTTATTTATGTTTGTTATAGCTGTATTTATTAGTGGATAGGAGGAAATATGATCACTTTATATAGCGGTACTCCAGGAAGTGGAAAAAGTTTGCATTGTGCAAGGGTTATTTACAATCGTATGCGTTCTAAAAGTTGTGTTGTAGCTAATTTCAATATTAATAAGGATAATATTAAAAAGTTTAATGGTACTTTTTTAGAGGTTTCTAATAATACTCTTACACCTCAAAAATTAAGACTTTTCGCTAAAGAATATTTTAAAACTCATAATTTTAAAGAGGGCGCTATAATGCTCGTTTTAGATGAATGTCAGCTCATTTTTAATGCTAGAGAATGGAATGTTAAAGGTCGTTCGGAATGGTTAGGTTTTTTTACTAATCATCGTAAGTATGGCTATGATATTTTATTAATTGCACAGTTCGACCGTATGATAGACAGACAAATTCGTTCTTTAATTGAATATGAATGTATACATCGTAAGGTATCTAATTTTGGTAAAGCAGGTTTTATATTATCGGCATTTGCTTTAGGTAAACTTTTTGTTTGTGTACGTGTTTGGTATCCGATAAAAGAAAAAGTTGGAAGTGAGTATTTTAAGGCTAATAAGAAGTATTATTCTTTATATGATACCTTTAATACTTTTGATTAACTCTTATTGATTATTATAAAAAAAGATATAAATTACTCTAAGGTTCGACGATTAACGTAGTTATGAGTTGGTTCTTAGAGTTTAAACCGTTCGTATCTTCTTGTTACAGTTCTAATTTTTTTCAAGGTTTATGGAGCTTGCGACTTGTTGTTATTATTTGTTTTGCTTATTTTATTTTGTTTTTATTTGTTTATTGGGGCCATTTTATTGTTATTTCTATTCTTGGAATAGTGCAGTAATTTGGTTCTATCCCCCGTATTCTGATAGGGGGGTGGAAACTACATAAAAGGGGTGTTGTTATGAATGATTTAACGCATGAAAATATTGATAATATCGGTGAAATTCCAGATTTAGATGTGTGTATAGACTGGGTTCAAGTTACTATTCAAAAAAGTACTGTAGATGATGTGCTTTTAATGCTTTTTGGTGTTACTATAGACAGTGCTAATATTACAAAAACTGAGAGCGGTCGTTTTGGATATAACACTACTTATACAGTGTATTCTAAAATGCATGTTATGTATAATACAAAAAATGAGCAAATGGGAGTACATATTTTATTGAGTGGTTCGGCTTGTAGAGAATATGAACAGTTATTTTCATGGCAGTATTTTTTTGAAAAAATTCTTTCTACTTCATATCATTTTACACGTATTGACATTGCTATAGATATGTATAAGAAATATTTCACTGTCAATCAGTTACGTAAAAAGATAAAAAAAGGGGAGTTGGCAACAAGATTTAAACAGTCTACTTATATAGAACAGTTAAATTTAAAAGATGGTTTAAGTGAATCTAGTTCTCTTAAATTTGGAAGTATGAGCAGTGATATTTATATAGTTATATATGATAAGCTGCGTGAACGTATTAATGGTGGTTATCTTGTTAGTGATGCAATTAAGTTTTGGACAAGGTTGGAAATACGTTTTAAAAAGACTCATAGTAATCAGTTGGTTACACTGCTTATGGATCATGATTTTAAAATGGACAGTTTCCTTTTTAAGATAATATATAATTATCTTGATTTTAAGGAAAGCGGTTATAGTGATACAATCAAAAGTAGAATACCTACATGGGAAGTATGGGAAAGATTTTTGCATGATACTGAAAAATTAAGACTCCTTCCTAACTCATATCAAACAAGTATTCAAAAGAAAAAAAATTACGCTGACCGTAATCTTAGTAAACTTATGGCTATGCTATGTGTGGTTGATAATGATTTTTTCTTGAAATTAATGAAAAAAGGTCTTAATAAAATAAATCCAAATGATTTAAGTATTATAAATAGTCATTTGATTGCTACTAATCAAAAAGTTTTAACAATGAGTGATATAAATAAATTATATGAAAAGGTTGGATTTACGCATGAATTTGATTGATTTTATAGCAAAAAGAAATAATCGGCACTTTCGCACCGATATAGTTATAACTTCGCATAATGGTAGGAAATGTAAATTCTTATCGCGTATATTATGTATAATAAGGACAAGTATGTAATAAGACAACAACAACAGCGCATTAGAAATCTAGAAGCTGAAATTGAGAGGTTAAAGAAATCTAATAAAACTGTTATTGTTGAAAAGTCAGCTAAGTTTTCTTGGCTTAGCGAACATTATGTGACTGTTTGGCGAAAGGGTAATTATATAAAGATTAAAGTTAATGTTATGTCTAATATGAAAGATATACATTATGTTGATAATTACGGTTGGGAATTAGTTTACTACTATGTCCAAATTTCTTTTTACCCATTGGAATTTAGGTATTTTTATATAATAGATTTAGATAGAGAGCAACTATAGTTGCTCTTTTTTTGTTTCTTCATATTCGTTTGGAAACATTGTTTTTAATATTATTATTAATCTTTCTTTATCATCTTTTTTTAGTTTTCTTTCTAGTTTTACTAATTCGTTTTCTTTTATGCTTTCTTCGTTATCTAATAAGTAGTCGATCGATACATTAAAATAGTTTGCTAATTGTTTAAGCATTTTTGTATCTGGTTCTCTTTCTTCATTTTCCCATAGTGATAATGTTGGTTGTGATATTTTAAATATCTTACAAAATTGTTTTTGTGTTAAATTGTTATTTTTTCTTAATTTTTGTAATTTATTTCCGTTCATGCTATCACCTCACAATTTCATTATAACCTATTGAAATTTTTTTACACTATAATATAACTAAATGTAATATTACATATTGCAATATGTAATATTTTTTGTTATTATAAATATATCAAATAGTTATATTTTGTTTGTTTGAATATTATATAACGTTATTTAATTAAATGAAAAATAAAGAAATGAGGAAAAGAAAAATGAAAAAAATTATTGGTACTAGAAGTGTAAGCTTTAAAACTAAAGATGGTGATTTGATTGAGGGTCATTCTTTATACTTTACTGAAGATCCTGAGGAGTTGGACAATCATCTTGAAGGTGTTATGTGTGATAAATGTTTTGTTAATAATCAAGTTTTTAACAGTATGTTAGATGCTATTGGTTCTTTGACTTTGGTTGGGGTCGAATGTGAATTTAATTATAATAAATACGGTAAGGTTACTAGTTTATTAGTCTAGAATTTCGTAATCCTCTGCACGGAGTGCGGAGGGTACGGGTTCCCTCGTGCGACGTGTAGAGTATGAACGAAAACCAGGACGAACAAATAAGTCAACCAGCCGAAGATATTGAACAGCCAAAGGAAGTTCAAACAACTGAAATTGATACTACTTATCAAATAAATACTTTAAATATGATAGATAGTATTAATAATATTCAAATTATTAATATGTTCTTGTTATGTGTTATTATTGGTGTTTTATTGGGAGGTGCCTTATGGAAGAATTTGCGCCCCTGATATTAGTTAATATAGATACTTTTAATGAGGTATTAGCTCTTATTCCAATAGGGATTGTAACGGGTTTATTATTCTTATGTTTGTTATATTTTATCGGTTATACAATCGGTTTTATATATAAAATATTTTTCTAAGAAAGGAGAAAAGGAAAATGGAAGGAATTACAACAGCGCTTACAACTGCATTTAGTACAAGTGTTACTTCATGTCAGTCTATTTTAGGTGATGTTTTACCTATTGGTATGGGTTTAATTACTGCAATGTTAGTTGTTAGATTTGCTATTAAATCTTTTAAAATGTTGGGTAACAAAGCCTAGTAAAAACGTGGGGTTATCCTCACGTTTTAATTTTCCTTAAATATGTATTTTTATGAAAAAACTAAAAAAGATAAGTGATCATATTCTTAGATTTTATAGAAAAGCTAAAAAAAAGATTGTTAGAAAAATAATGATTGTTGCTACGTGTCTTGTTTGTGCTTTTTCTCCTATTTATTCTTCTTATAAAGAAGTTAATGCAATTGTCGGTATCGATGATGCGGTTGTTGTAAGTGGTGTTATGTCGGTCTTAGCTTTATTGGGGATTGGTATTAGTTCGGCGGGAGCTGATAATTTAACGGATACCTGCTACGATATTGCGGACGGTTTTAGTCGCTTTGGAGAGACGCTTGTAGGTACGGTTAAAGATAAATTCGATACTTTAATGAACGGCATTATGTATACGGGTTCGGTTGTATTAGACGCGTTTAATACTATTGGAAGTGAGTTAGGACACGCAATGTACGATATTTTTAATACAAGTAATGGGAATAGTTATGTAGGTGATTTGGAATTGGCTGATGGTGTAACGGATTTTGTAACTATTGGTGGGGATAATTATTTCTTTTATTCTCCTGGCAATCCCTTAAATAATCCCGCTTTTGATGCTTTATTTGCCGGTTTTAGTGGTCTTTGTATTGTAACTAGTAATGGGACTTATATTTCTAGTATTCAGGATTATTCATATCCGCATGAAATTTATTGTTTAACTGCTGTAATTAATGATACTTATATAAATACTAAATATGTTTTGTATGGTTCTAGTTCTCAAAATACAATTAATAATAGTGTTGGTTTTACACAGTATGACCGAAATGGTATTGAACTTGGTAAATCTACTCGTATTTATTTAGACGATATTTTATTTTCTTCATTCTTTGGTACTTTTTATACGATTTATAATGCGGGTGTTAATGCTTTTCATTTAGGTAATAAATGGGTTGACCCACGAGGTCTTACTTTGGAATTAGACCCGCCCTGGGTTACTAATAAAGGTACTAATACGGATTTAAAACTGCTAGACGATAGTTATATAAATTATGGCGATATTGACGATATTGCAATTCCTCGATATGTTGCTCCTGATGCTACTTATACACCAGAGGGTGTTATAGATTATCCTGGCAGTTGGAGTATTCCTAATCAGTATATTCCTAATTTAGATAGACCTGTTCCCGTTCCTCTGCCATTCCCATTGCCAGATATTGGAACGATTCCTAATGACTATACGGGAGATATTACAAAAGATACACCGATAGAAAACACGGATGAGGATGCCGACATAGATGACCCTGATTATGTCATCCCTACGGTTGGAGATTTTCTAGGCGATTATGATGTACCTGGAAAGCTTAATTGGAAAGAATATTTTCCGTTTTGCATTCCATTTGACCTTATAAAATTTATAGGTTGTTTAGCAGCGGAACCAGAGGCGCCTAATTTTAAATGGGATTATGAGATATTAGGAACTAAAGGAACTGTAAAGGTTGATTTAAAGGAATATGAAAGTGTTGCTTTAGTTGCAAGAACTCTTTTTGACTTACTGTTCGTTTTAGGACTTACAATGGTTACTAGAAATCTTATAAAAGGGTAGGTATAAATATGGATATATTTTTAAGTATATTTGAGTGGCTTTTGAATGCTTTAACCGATTTTGCTAATACACTTTTAAGTGTTTTACCTAAAAGTCCTTTTAGTGATTTATTAAATACTTTTAGTAATATACCTTATCTTGGTTGGGTTAACTGGTTTATACCGTTTAGAGATTTTATTTACATTGGCGGGTTGTGGCTTACAGTTATAGGTCTGTTTTATATTTACCAGATAATTATGCGCTGGATTAAAGTAATAGGTGATTAATATGTTAAAAATTTTATTTATGTTTGTTATAGCTGTATTTATTAGTGGATAGGAGGAAATATGATCACTTTATATAGCGGTACTCCAGGAAGTGGAAAAAGTTTGCATTGTGCAAGGGTTATTTACAATCGTATGCGTTCTAAAAGTTGTGTTGTAGCTAATTTCAATATTAATAAGGATAATATTAAAAAGTTTAATGGTACTTTTTTAGAGGTTTCTAATAATACTCTTACACCTCAAAAATTAAGACTTTTCGCTAAAGAATATTTTAAAACTCATAATTTTAAAGAGGGCGCTATAATGCTCGTTTTAGATGAATGTCAGCTCATTTTTAATGCTAGAGAATGGAATGTTAAAGGTCGTTCGGAATGGTTAGGTTTTTTTACTAATCATCGTAAGTATGGCTATGATATTTTATTAATTGCACAGTTCGACCGTATGATAGACAGACAAATTCGTTCTTTAATTGAATATGAATGTATACATCGTAAGGTATCTAATTTTGGTAAAGCAGGTTTTATATTATCGGCATTTGCTTTAGGTAAACTTTTTGTTTGTGTACGTGTTTGGTATCCGATAAAAGAAAAAGTTGGAAGTGAGTATTTTAAGGCTAATAAGAAGTATTATTCTTTATATGATACCTTTAATACTTTTGATTAACTCTTATTGATTATTATAAAAAAAGATATAAATTACTCTAAGGTTCGACGATTAACGTAGTTATGAGTTGGTTCTTAGAGTTTAAACCGTTCGTATCTTCTTGTTACAGTTCTAATTTTTTTCAAGGTTTATGGAGCTTGCGACTTGTTGTTATTATTTGTTTTGCTTATTTTATTTTGTTTTTATTTGTTTATTGGGGCCATTTTATTGTTATTTCTATTCTTGGAATAGTGCAGTAATTTGGTTCTATCCCCCGTATTCTGATAGGGGGGTGGAAACTACATAAAAGGGGTGTTGTTATGAATGATTTAACGCATGAAAATATTGATAATATCGGTGAAATTCCAGATTTAGATGTGTGTATAGACTGGGTTCAAGTTACTATTCAAAAAAGTACTGTAGATGATGTGCTTTTAATGCTTTTTGGTGTTACTATAGACAGTGCTAATATTACAAAAACTGAGAGCGGTCGTTTTGGATATAACACTACTTATACAGTGTATTCTAAAATGCATGTTATGTATAATACAAAAAATGAGCAAATGGGAGTACATATTTTATTGAGTGGTTCGGCTTGTAGAGAATATGAACAGTTATTTTCATGGCAGTATTTTTTTGAAAAAATTCTTTCTACTTCATATCATTTTACACGTATTGACATTGCTATAGATATGTATAAGAAATATTTCACTGTCAATCAGTTACGTAAAAAGATAAAAAAAGGGGAGTTGGCAACAAGATTTAAACAGTCTACTTATATAGAACAGTTAAATTTAAAAGATGGTTTAAGTGAATCTAGTTCTCTTAAATTTGGAAGTATGAGCAGTGATATTTATATAGTTATATATGATAAGCTGCGTGAACGTATTAATGGTGGTTATCTTGTTAGTGATGCAATTAAGTTTTGGACAAGGTTGGAAATACGTTTTAAAAAGACTCATAGTAATCAGTTGGTTACACTGCTTATGGATCATGATTTTAAAATGGACAGTTTCCTTTTTAAGATAATATATAATTATCTTGATTTTAAGGAGAGCGGTTATAGTGATACAATCAAAAGTAGAATACCTACATGGGAAGTATGGGAAAGATTTTTGCATGATACTGAAAAATTAAGACTCCTTCCTAACTCATATCAAACAAGTATTCAAAAGAAAAAAAATTACGCTGACCGTAATCTTAGTAAACTTATGGCTATGCTATGTGTGGTTGATAATGATTTTTTCTTGAAATTAATGAAAAAAGGTCTTAATAAAATAAATCCAAATGATTTAAGTATTATAAATAGTCATTTGATTGCTACTAATCAAAAAGTTTTAACAATGAGTGATATAAATAAATTATATGAAAAGGTTGGATTTACGCATGAATTTGATTGATTTTATAGCAAAAAGAAATAATCGGCACTTTCGCACCGATATAGTTATAACTTCGCATAATGTATACATACGTAATTATTCTTACATAAAGTATTCTTATTTAATTAAATGAAAAATAAAGAAAAGAGGAAAAAGAAAATGATTAAGATTGTAGGAATTGAAAGTTTAGATTATGAAAATAAACAAGGTAAACATGTTACGGGTGTAAAAGTCCATTATAACGATATGGAGCATGGTAAGGATAATGTTGAAGGCAGTTTGTGCGGTTATGAATGGCTTACACCAGTTGCTTATGAACAGATGTGCGAAGGTTTAAAAACTGTTTCTATGTTAGGTTTAGAGGGCGATTTCAATTATCGTAAAAATGGAAATTATGTCAATGTATGTGGTTTCATTAAACGAGGTCAATAATATGAGTATGATATGGCTTTTTGTAGGTGCTTTAGTTATTGGTACAATTTATGGATTGCTGAAAGGTAACAGGTGACTATGGATGAAGATATTCAAGAGGGCACTTCAGTTGATGAAACATCAAGCATTGATATTGAGGTACTTAATCAACTGCTTAGTCAGTATTTTTATACAAAAGATGAACAAGCCCAAATGCAAAACGAAACGTCTAACCAACAGTTAGACAATCAAGACCAATTATTGGTTGAGTTACAAAGTATAAACCATAACTTGGAAACACTTCAATACAATACACAATTAAATAATAATGTTGTTTACTTGGGTCTTGTTGTTGCTCTAGCTGTATTCTTCTTAGTTATGTTTTATAAATTCTTAAGAAATTTTATATAAGGAGGAAATCAAAAATGTTAACTGCTGAAATGTTAAAGCCGATTACTGACAGTATTAATTCGGATTTAGGTATTTTATTACCTGTCGGCATTACAATCATGGGAATTATGATTGGCGTTAGTCTTATCCCAAGAATTGTTTATAAATTCTTATAAGATTAACTTCTTATATTGGGTTAGGATATTTATTCCTAGCCCTTTAATTTTATAGAAAGGATAAAAATTTATGAAAATTATAAAAAATGCGCGTGATCATATTCTTAAATTTAAGGAAAATCACAAAATTGAAAAAATACTTCTTACTTTAGGTATTGTATTTAGTTCTATATTTATTACTGGTTCTAGTGTTAATGCTTATACGGTTCAAGATAAAGAGTACAAGTATTGTTTTATTTTATTAAAAAATGATAAGGAAATAGAATTTTATTATTATAATAGCGCCACTTTTAAGGAAGGTTCTTACGGTGGTAAACCTGTTCTTAATATTTCATTTGTTGGTGATGCTATTTATAATTCTGCTGATGGTTGGTTCGACGCTACAACTGCTAATGTTGGTGTAGCAGAGGTCAATAATTCTAATGCTTCATTTCGCTATGAAACCAATGATACTACGTTGTTAGATAGGATTAATTCTATGGGTTTTCATGCGGCGCTATTAGTGGAACCGGTTATCCGTCCGGAGGTAGTGGCGGAGATTCCGGGGAAGATAGTAGCGGATGGTGGGAAGATATTACCGGTTGGTTTGGCGATATTTTCGGCGGGCTTACTGATTTTCTTGGTTCGGCGTTCGATACGATTGGCGGTTTAATAAGCGGTGGCTTTGATTTTGTTGTTGGTTCAGTTGATAAAGTAACGGGTGCAGTAGGTAAAGTTTTAGATTTTCTTGGTGGTCTTGTTTCTTCTTTAACTTCAGCTATTGGTAACTTAATCAAACTTATTTTTCAGCCTTTATTTGATTTTATAGGTACTTTCTTTGATGTTTTAGGGGAAGTTCTTAGCTATTTTCTAGAGTTGTTAGGAAATTTATTAAAAGGTCTATTTGTTCCTAGTGATAATTTTCTAGATAGTAATTTTAAAACTATACAAGATACTCTTAGTAATAAAATTGGTATAGATTTAAGTATATTAGATAGTCTTACTAAAACTAAAGAGGTTAGGGGCGATATATTTACTCCTATAGTTTTTACAATCTTTGGACATAGACAGTCTATAGACTTATCTTTCCTTTCTTATGCTCAGCCTTATACTCGTGCATTAGGTACGGGGTTAGTTGCTATATTCTTGTGTTGGTACCATTATTCTCACGTTTTGTTTTTAATTAGAAAATCTAAACCAATAGAGGGAGACGGACATAGTGGTCAAAATGCTAATAATAAGGTAGGTAGCGAAAAATGATAACTGAATTGGTGCTAAAAGTTTTCTTTGGCTTTGCAAATTTTCTTATTGGTCTTTTACCTAAGATGAATAGTGAGCAAGGCTCTATTACAAGTGTATTTTATGATTTGTTGCAGTATGGTATATATTTCTTTGGCAGTTCGCCGTTTGCAATGGTATTCGCTAGTGTAGTGTTGTGGGCTAGCATTGATATACTTTGGGCAATTATAGAATGGGTATATATAAAGATACCTGGTGTTAATTAATACACTGCGCAACGTTCTACGGCGCAGTGTATTAACAACAGTATTTATATAAAGGGGTTTTTTATGAAAAATGAAACTAAACAAAAGATAAAGGAATTTGAATTTAAGATAATACTTTTAGATTTAATAAAATGGAAATTAATTGATTTATATAGATTTAAAAAATATGGTAAAAAATTGCACATGTACGGTGTACGTTGTTTAACGGGTATGTATGGTTGTGGAAAAACTATGGCAATGACTAAAATTGCTTTAAATTTAAGGAATAAACATGGAAATGATATTTATATTTGTACTAATTTCGGTTTGTCAATCCAAGATTTTGAGTTTAATGATGTTAGACAAACGGGTGTGCAGTACGATAAACCTATAGTATTTATGTGGGACGAAGTTCAAAATGAATTCCCCGCTACTGATAAGGTATTTCCTAAAGAGATAAGACAAGCATTGTCCTTAAACCGCAAAGGTAATGGCAAAATGTTCTATTGGGCTAGTCAAGACCACGAATTAGTACATAAGACTATTCGTAGATTAACTATCGAATATGGAGTGTGCAAGACTATATTTGGACGATATACAAAAGTTCGGTGGTATCGGGACTATGATTATAAAGCACTTTATGAGGAAGTCGATATTAATAAAAAAATGAAGATACACCCGTTCAAGAAAATTAAGTTCATTCAAAGTGATTATATACGTTCTCTATATAATTCTTATGGTTGGGATAATGGTGAAAAATTAAAAACATAGTATTTTAATTTAGATCCAACGAGGGTCCACGAGCAAAGCGAGCCGAGTAGGTTCTAAATTATAATACGTAGCCGACAACGACACAACCGCAAAAGTTATAAAAGCGCAGCGGTTATGCACTTTTGTTGTTGTGGAAGTGTAAGGCATAAACACTGTTGCAACCCTAAAGTGTATATATACACTTTAGGACGCCTAACGGCGAGTGAAAAAAATGGTTTAAAGGCGTGTCCCTTACTTGATATAGGGACACTATCGGGGTACCCCCTAGATTGTAGGTGATTGTTATAGATTTAAGTGGATTGCATGATAAAGAATGTAACGTCTATACTAACTACGTTGTAAAAGATTACGGGTCTTTTGAAAAGCAAATACTTTTTAAGAATAATGTCAAGATTAGGGACTATATAGAAGAGGATAAAGACGGTAAGTATGATATATCGGTTTACAATGACGGTTTAACTGATTTAGACAGGTTTCTTAAAAAGTTGGGTTTGCTTTATGATTATGAAGATATTAGGAAATATAATATTGCAAGGTCTAAGAGACGTTCTAAGTCTAAGGTGTTTAATATGGCTATTCTCAATGATTGGGATTATTTTATAACTCTTACATTTTCTAAGGATAAAGTAGAAGATAGGTATAATTTGGAAGATTTAAAAAAAAGAACACTAGAGTATTTAAAAAATCAGTCTAAGAAACATGGTATTAAGTATATAATTGTTCCCGAACTGCATAAGGACGGTGCTTTGCATTGGCACGGGCTAATACGGGATAGTAATAATAAAATGCAATTGGTAAATGCAAATATAAAAAGTAAAACGGATAGAGATGTATATAATATTGTTTCATGGCAAGATAATAAAGGTTATAATACTGCGGTTAAAATAGATAAAGGGTTGGAAAGTCATTCTAAAATTTCTAGTTATATTAGTAAGTATATTACAAAAATGGAAGATAGGATATTTAGTAAATATTATTACTGTAGTAATGGTTTAATTAGTGAACCTAAAGTTATATATAATAAAGAGGTAGATATAGATTTCTTTTTGGACGAAGATGGTTTATATGAGAATGATTTTTGTTATATAAAAATAGTAAATAAGAAATAAATTTATTATAATTTATTTATGAGGTGATTAATATGAGAACTTATGAATACTATTGTATTAGTTATATTGTTAAAAAAACTATTAAATATATTTATTGTGTTGATTTTGAAAGATTTGCTATTGTTTATGATTTGCTTATTCATAATGAAGTTGACTATTTATGTATAAAAAAAATTAGTATGTTTAATTATATAAATTATATTGGCAATATTGTATTATATAAATAATTTAATCAACTTTATGTAATTATATTTACATAAAGTTTTATTTATGATATATTTAATTTGTAAGTTAATTATATACTTATACATTACATAATATACATATGCGAACACTTATATTATAAAGGAGTGTTGCCTATGTTATCTAAAAGCGAATGTCGTGAATTTATCAATGAAAGAAAACAATATCTTAATCTTACATCTTTTTGTAAAGAGACGGGTATTGCTAGACCTCATTTAACTATGTTTCTTAAAGCTGACTATTATGATCATTATTTAAATGTGGAAAAGGCTAACGACTTAGTTAACCTTATCAAAGATAAAATTTAATTTTTTTGAATATATACTACTTCGCATAATGTATATTATGTAAATTTTATAATTAATTTTTAACAGACAAACACAAATAAATTGATCGATAAATCCTAATTAAAAGCATTCCAATAATCTTAGAATGCTTTTATAAACTATAAGTTATTAATTAATGCCGTTGTATTTAAAAACAAGAAAACAATTCCTACCACTATTAAGTATAAGTATAATTTAATTTGATGATTTTTTTTATAATTATTATATAATGCTAAAATACCGCAAATTATTAATATGCTTGCAATTATATAAAATAATATTATGCTAACGGCTGTCTTGGTCATTAATCCTGCAGCAAAGATAAACGTTCCAATTGCATAAGCTAAAATTGACATCACGATCAATCGTTTTGTATTATCTTCCATAAATTCTCCTATTTAATTAATTCTAAAATTGATTGGCCAATAGTTGGTAATTCGATACCAAAATTATCTGCAATTGTAGCACCAATTACAGCAAAAGATTCCATATCATGTAAATGACGTGGCTTCAATAATTCCTTTGAATAAATAATTAATGGAACTTGTTCACGAGTATGATCAGTACCACTATAAGTTGGATCATTACCATGATCAGCAGTGATCATTAATAAATCATCATGATTTAAATATTTCATTAATTCCTCCAATTGCTTATCAAAATCTACAATTGCTTGCCCATAGCCCTCAGGATTACGCCGATGACCGTATACTGCATCAAAATCTACAAGATTAACAAAACACAATCCTTTAAATTCTGATTTTGCAAGTTCAACAGTTTTTTCCATTCCATCCTGATTACTTACCGTCTTAACTGCTTTAGTAATTCCTTGATCAACAAAAATATCCGGAATTTTCCCAACTCCAATAACATCAAACTGTTTATCTTTCAAATTATCAAGAACAGTCCGTCCAAATGGTGCTAAGGCCAAATCATGACGATTGGCAGTACGGTTGAATTCCCCTACCCTTTTTCCTACATATGGTCGAGCAATAACTCTACCAACTTTCCAACGCTCATCCATGGCTATTTCACGAGCAATTTCGCATGCTTTATACAATTCTTCTAACGGGATAATCTCTTCATTTGCAGCTATTTGAAAAACTGAATCAGCTGAAGTATATACGATCCAATCACCTGTTTTTATCTGATGTTCACCATACTCATCAAGAATTGCTGTACCACTTGCAGCCTTATTGCCAACACATTTACGCCCAGTTTTTTCTTCAAAAAGTTCAATAAATTCTTGAGGAAAGCCGGTTTCGGTAAATGTAATAAATGGTTTTTCAGTTTTAAGCCCCATCATTTCCCAATGACCGGTCATAGTATCTTTACCATTAGAAATCTCGTTTAAAGCTAAAGTATATCCTAATTGTGAAGTTAATTGATGTATTCCAGAAAAATTACCCAAACTTCCTAATCCTAATCCTTCCAAATTTGGTAAATCAAGGCCATTGCAGGCATTACATATATGTTTTAAAGTATTTGATCCTTCATCGTTATATAAATTAGCATCTTTTGCATTACCAATTCCTAAGGAATCACACACAATTAAAAAAACTCTGTTGTATTTCATCTTGTCCTCCATTCCTTGCGTCACTTTTTACGCAATCATAAGTATATCATTAAATTGTTTCCATATCTAGACATTATTTTACCCATCATTATGCTTTTTTATGCGTGGGTGGAATTGCTGATACTCACTTCTAATCTTTTGATTCGAAATATGTGTATAAATAGTTGTTGTACTAATATCACTGTGGCCAAGCAATTCTTGAATAGAACGCAAATCAGCACCATTTTCTAAAAGATGAGTTGCAAACGTATGCCGAAAAGTATGAGGCGAGACTTTTTTAGTTATAGAAGTTGAATTTACAATTGTTTGTAATATAGAATAAAATTCTTCTCTACTTAATCTTTGACCATGCTTATTAAAAAATAATAAACTATCATTTTTTATATTAAATTCAGCTCGATAATCATTTATGTATTGTTCCAATATCTCTCCAACATATGAACCGATTGGAATCATTCTCTCTTTGTTTCCTTTTCCAATAACTTTGATAAATCCCATTTTAATATTTAAATCTTTCAAAGTAAGATTCAACAATTCTGAAATACGCATACCCGTTGCATATAGCAATTCAACCATACATCTATTTCTCGAACTAATTGCATCACAAACAATGATCCCATCAAGTATCTCTATCATTTCTTCTTGAGACAAAACAATAGGTAATTTTTTATCTCTTTTCGGTAAGGTAAAACTACTCATGAGATTTTCTTTCACAATATTTTCTTTCACTAAAAAAATATATAACATTCGTAAAGAAACAAGTTTACGAGAAATTGAATTAGTACAGTTTGTTTTCGATAACTCCTTTAAATAAAGATGAATATGTTCTTTATTAATATTTTCAATTTGATTAATTTCATATTCCTCACCGATAAAATTAGAAAAAGCAATCAAATCTCGTAGATAAGAATAAATAGTATTCTTACTCAAACCTTTTTCAACAATCAAATATTGCTTATATTCACTTAAGGCATCTTTAATTAACATAAATTTAGCAAGTACTACACTTACTTTCACCTCACCTTCACTTAATAATTATATCACGTTTAAATTTAACCATACTAACGATTTGCTAACTAAAGTGCATAAACCTTAAATGCCATTGATAATGTGACTATTATTAAGATAATTATTACGTAATCTAAGATATAATTAATTATTTTTCGACTATTAAATACTTCTGTTGTCAAAAAAGAAATTGTAAAACAATTTATTGATAATCTAATAGAAATTATAGAAATAATATAAGTTAATGCTAATTCAATAATTAATTGTGGAAAAAAACCTAAAAAAAGCATAGATGCATCAAACGTATTTAAAGTAAAATAAAAAATACTTGCAATCGATAATTGCATTCCTTTTGTAAAAATAACAAAACTATTAAAAATTGTTCCTAAAAAACTAGTTGAAATTATTAGAGATAAAAATATGTAGAAACTAGTAATTGTAATATATAGATTATAATTATTGGTTGCCTCATTATCTTTGAAAAAAAAGATATATTTACATAAATTTAATAGGGCTTCATTACCATAAAAATAATAAATAATGCCAAATAAGATACCAAAAACAAATAATATTGCAGAAAATATATTAATTAATACTTTTTCATTTCTAAAAACTTTATTTAAAATGCTCATAAGTTATCCTCCGTTTATACAACTTATGAGCAAATCATTATTTTATTCTTTTATTTTAAATATTTCTTTTGGGGAGTCTTTTTTGCAAATGATGAAGCTTTAGTCACCAGCTTCTTATCAAATTTATTATTGATAGCATTTAGTAACTGTTCAAGAGAATCATCATTGGTTTCATCCTCTTGCGCCATTTCAAAAATATTAAGTTGTTCTTTGTAGTTCTTCTTATTGATTGTATTATTTAAACTGATGCCTAAAAGACGCACAGGTCGACCGCTATAATTAGCATCAAATAACATTTTTGCAGTAGATAATATGGTTTCATAATCATTAATAAATGAATTGACAGTAGTTTGTCTAGTAACACTTTCAAAGCGAGTATATTTTATAGTAATCGAGATTGAATTTGAAATTAAGTTGCGCTTATTAGCTCGCGCTGAAACTTGGCGAGCTAAACTCTTTAATGTATCCCTTAGTATTTCCTCATCATTTGTATCATATGGTAAAGTAGTTGAGTTTCCTACAGACTTTAATTCATTTTGTTTAGCATCAACAGCGCTATTATCAATTCCATTGGCTTTACGATACAATAGTAGCGCATTTTTGCCAATAATTTGTCTTAGTTTATTATAGTTATCATAATTTGCAATATCACCAATTGTATTAATTCCTACTGCTTTAAGCTTTGGCTGAGTTTTTTTACCAATTCCAAACATATCCTTAATATCTAATGGCCACATTATTTCTTTTAAATTAGACCTTGTAAGTATAGTAATTCCCATTGGTTTTTTCATATCGCTTGCCATTTTTGCTAAAAATTTATTCGGTGCGATTCCAATAGAACAGCGTAAACTTAAATGTTCATATATATTTTTTTGAATTTCTTTAGCAAGTAATATTGGATGAATCTGTTTATCTATAATTATTTTAGTTACATCTACATAGCATTCATCAATACTAGCAACCTCTAAAATTTCGCTATAAGAAGCTACTATTGAAAAAAAATCATTAGATAAACGATGATATAATTCAAAATCGGCAGGTAAAACAATTAAATCTTTGCACAATTCTAATGCTTGAAATAGTGGCATTGCAGAGTGAATGCCAAATTCACGGGCTTCATAAGAAGCTGTGGTAATAATACTTCGTCGTGATTTACCAGATATAACTATTGGTTTTCCTTTTAAGTCAGGATTACGTGATATTTCTGCACTTGCGTAAAATGCATTAAGATCAATGTGGAAAACAACTTGCATTACTATACCTCCTTTATGCAAAAATCACTTGAATGCAAATCATATATGTAATTGTGCCTACTAAAATCGATAATAAAGTATTTTCCTTTAATAAATGAATTATAATGGTAATTGAAACGGCAATTATTTCTGGAAAACCATGATTTCCGGAAATAAAAGTTGTATCCCTTAAACAATATACAACTAACATTGCCATAATTGAATATGGCAACACTTTAGATAAATAACTAATTGCCGGTGGTAAATTTTCAGCATCATTAAATATCAGAAATGGTAAGACCCTTGTTAAGATTGTTCCTAAAGCTACTGCTATTATTATCAAGACATCATTATTCATTTTTTAACCTCGGTTTAACTAAAATTAATATTATCATGATTAAAATCATAGAAAAAATAACAAAGTTATCACTACCAAAAATAATCAAACAAATTATGCTGACAAAAAAACCAATCAATGTCGCTAAATGATTAGAATTATTTTTAATTTGATTAATTACAATAACTATAAACAATGCTGTCATTGAAAATTCTAAACCTTGAGTATTAAAAGATACATTATTTCCAATTGTTGCCCCCACCAAAGAACCAATGATCCAATAGCATTGATCTAAAAAACTTATTAAAAAAACCTCATTCTTACTTTTAAAATCATTTTTCACAAGTAAAGAAAATGTTTCATCCGTTAATGAAAAAATCATATAAGGTTTTAATTTCCCTAAAAAATTAAATTTTTTTAACATTGATAATCCATAAACTAAATGCCTTGCATTAACCATCAGTGTCATAATAAATGAACTAATAAAAGAAGCTTGACCAGCTAATAAAGAAATTGTTACAAACTGCATACTTCCCGCATATATAAAACAGCTCATAATAAATGCATAATAAATTGGAAATCCTTTAGAAACAAGCAACATTCCAAAAGCAAATCCTAAGACTAAATATCCCATCATAACGGGGATACTTTCTTTAAATGCACTTTTTATCGTTAATAAATTCATCATGTTTCCCCCTTAGTTGTATAATTATACTAAAAATCTCACCAAATTGAAATAAAAAGGTGCTCAATTTGAGCACCTTTTTATCCTTATTTATCCATCTCAAGCATCCAATCTATATATAGACCATAGCCAATAATTGGATTATTACCTGATACATGAGTCACACACCCAACTATTTTGTTATTTTGAATAATCGGTGATCCACTCATCCCTTGTACAATTCCATTAGCTTTATTAATTACTTCTTGATCTGTCACAGTAAATTCAATTCCCTTTTCTTTTATAGAATCCTGGTCATTCAATTTAGTGATTTCAATTTCACACTTCTGGATTTTATCACCATCTAAAACAGTTAAAAAGTAGGCTTTTCCTAATTTAGTTTCTTCAATAGATGCAGTTTCCATCATTTCTCGTTTTGAAATATCATAATTATAAGTTCCATAAATACCAAATTGACTATGGCTGTTTATACTACCTATTTCAATATTGGAAATGTCTGCAATTTTATTTCCTGAAGATTGCGTTGTTGCTTTTTTAATACTAGTTACTGTACTTTCAAAAATATTACCATTTTGAATAAGCTCTTCGCTGTCAAGTTTAGAGTCACTCATTGCATGTCCTAAAGCTCCAAAAGTACTAGTTGCCGGGTTATAAAATGTAAGTGTTCCAACCCCGCTAATTGCATCTTTGACATATAATCCCGTAGAAAATTGCTGATTTTCATAAACGACCTGGAGGTCGTGGTGGAGGGTTTCTTTACCTCTTTTAATGGTTAAATCATATCTGGGATTAGCTATATCGCCTTCTTTAATAACATTGCTTAATTCTTCAATACTTGTTACCTTTTGATTGTTAATTGCGACAATAATATCTCCAACTTTAAAATCTTTTGCTAGTGGATCGTAGCTTTCATTACCGACTTTGATCTTATATCCTCCTGTAATAACCACACCTTGATAATCTAGTTCGATTCCAATGGAATCTCCACCAGGTACTAGAGAAATAGCATATATTGCAATTGGATTAATAATGGCTAAAGCTAAGATAAAGGAAAGGATTAGCTTTTTAAAAAGCATAGAAACCTCCTTGTAACATTCGTTACATCATAGTTTGGTTTCTATGCTTTTAATTATTCACTACTTATTTTTAATTTTTTTGCATGATTTATTGATTCCTGAGATACTTCTTTTCCAGAAATCAATTTAGCAATTTCATTAATACTTTGATCATAAGATAATTCTTTAATCTTTACATTTGTATAATTGTCATTGCTTGATTTTTGGATCAAATAATGATTTTTAGCAAAAGCGGCAACTTGTGCTAAATGAGTAATGCACAATACTTGATGCTGCTTGCTAATATATTTCATCTTTGCTCCAATACTTTCAGCCACTTTACCACTAACGCCAGTATCAGCTTCATCAAAAATAATTGTTTCCACAGAGCTCGAAGATAAGGACAATATCTTGATTGCCAACATAATTCTGGACATTTCTCCACCTGAAGCTACTTTATTCAACGGTTTTAATGTTTGTCCAGCATTTGTAGAAATTAAGAATTCTACATTATCTTGTCCATTTTTTTGAAAATCAACTAATTTAAAATCAACCTTAAAAACAACTTTATCTAAATATAAAGATTTTAATTCTTTTGTAACTAATTCAGTAAATTCTTTAGCTTTTGATTGCCTTAATCTAGTAATTTGCTCAGCTATTGATTTGGTCTCTTGATAAGCAATATCCAATTGTTTTTTTAAATCATTCAAATATGTTTCCCGATTGTTAAAAGCAGCAACTTTCATTTCTAAATCTTCTTTAGCTTCTTTAATCGCCTCAATTGATTGTCCGTACTTTCTTTTTAAACGATTTAATTTAAAAAAGACTTCTTGAATTTCATTTAAACGATATTCATCAAAATTAGTACTATTAAATTCATTGATTATTTCATCATCAAGATCAATTAAATTATAATATAGGTCATACATCCTTTCATACGTATTTTGATATTGAGGATTATCGTTTAATTCTTCTAATTCGCTTAATGCATTGCTTAATGTTGCTAGAGCACCACGATCACCATTCATATATTGTCGATATTTAGAAATTTGCTCATTTGTTTTCTCATAACTTTGAAGCAGTTTTTTTTCACGTTCTAACTCATCTTCATCTAATTCTTCAAGATCAAGACTATTAATTTCAGCTAATTGAGCTTGATAAAATTCTAATTGCTCATCACTCAGCTCTTCGTTTAATGCTTTTTGATAGTCACGATTTATTTCTCTATAAGTACGATATGCTAGTGAGTATGTCTGAAATAATTTTTTTAAAGGCTGATTAATGAACTCATCTAAAATAATTAAATGATTTTCAGCATCAAAAAGACTATGGGTTTCAAATTGTGAATGAATATCAATTAAATCAGCCATGATTGATTGTAATACCATTTTTGAAACATTACGATAATTAATTTTAATAATCGATTTATTATCACGATTAAAAGATTTTGAAACAACTAATTTATCTTCATAATCAATACGATATTCTTTTAATTTATTTAAGACTGGTGACTTAGCACCAATTGTAAAAACACCCTCAATAAAACATTCATCACAATCAGCTTTAATAAAACTTGATTGACTACGATTTCCCATTAATTGACCAATCGCATCAATAATAATTGATTTTCCTGCCCCAGTTTCTCCCGTAAGAACAGTCATATGATTATGAAAATCGACTTCAAGACGGTCGATAATAGCAAAATTTTCAATATATATACTCTCTAACATTATCTCACCTACCCTTTAAAACAATTATGTGCTGTTTCTACAACTCTTTCTATGTCAATGGCAACATTATTACCATCTTTAACAAAAAGCCCTAGAAACTCGATATTCCCTTCACCACCAGTTATTGGCGAATAAGTTAACTTTTCTAAAACAAAGCCATCATGATTTGCATATTCAATAACATGTTGAATTACTTTTTGATGGACAGATGGTTCTTTGACTATTCCCTTTTTCCCAACTTCTTCACGTCCAGCTTCAAACTGCGGTTTGATTAGTGCTACAACTTGATTACCACTATGTAAAATATTTTTTAATGCATCAAAAATATACTTCAAAGAAATAAAAGATACATCAATTGAAGCAAAAGTAGGAATTCCATGTTCAAACAGTTCACTTGTTGCATATCTAAAATTTGTTTGTTCTTTTACAATAACACGTGGATCATTGCGTAATTTCCAAACTAATTGATTGGTTCCAACATCAATTGCATAAACTAGTTTTACACCATTCTGTAAAGCACAATCGGTAAACCCACCTGTTGAACTGCCGATATCGACCATTATTCTATCCGTTATATCTAATTCAAACTCCTTTAAGGCACGTTCCAGTTTTAAGCCACCACGTGACACATATGGCATTATGTTTCCTTTAACATGAAGATTTGAATCTATTGGAATTTTTGTTCCCGGTTTATCAATAATATCATAATCATCATGAACAATCCCGGCCATAATCGCGCGTTTAGCTTTTTCACGAGAATCAAAAAAGCCCTGTTCGACTAATAAAACATCAATTCTTTCCTTCTTCATTTAGTATCTCCTTAACTTTTTGATAAAAAGTATCCATATCTAAACCCTCATCTTGTAAAATTTGTGCAACTGTTCCTTGAACAGAATAGTGGTCATCTACTCCAAAACTATGAATCCGTTTTAAAATATTATTTTGGCTATAATAATAAGCAATATTACTAGCTAAAGAACCAGTTTTTAATTCTGTTTCATAAACAATCAACGGTTTTTCATCAATAATTTCATTTAACATATCTTCATCCATAGGTTTAATAAATAAAGCATCAATAATTCTAACTTTTATCTCTTTATCTTTAAAAAATTCACGAATCAAGTTAACGTTTTGACCATAACAAATAATTGTTACATCGTAATCTTTTCGATTTACAACTTGCCATTTACCAATAGTTAAAAGCTCATCACCTACATTCATATCTTCAATATCGCCTCGAGGGATTCTTAAAATGTAAGGATGATCGTTATTCTTTAAATATGTGTTAATAAAGCGTTTAGCATCACAACTATTACTTGGAGTACAAATTATTACATTTGGCAGAGGTGTTAATATTCCTAAATCAAAAACACCATGATGTGTAGGTCCGTCTGCTCCAACAAATCCACAGCGATCAACACAAATCAAGCAGCCCAGATCCATTCTTGCAATATCATGATTTATTTGATCATATGCACGTTGTAAAAATGAAGAATAGATAGAAATAAATGGCTTTTTTTGAGAAATTGCTAACCCTGCTGTAAAAGTCAAAGCATGCTCTTCAGCAATTCCAACATCAAAACTTCGCTCAGGATAATGCATAAAAATATTATCCATTGCAGAACCATGAATCATGGCAGGGGTAATAGCAACAATATCCTGATCTGATTTCATCTGCCTTTCAATATGATCAGCAACCATTTTTGACCAACTTATTTTCGAACTAGTTCCCGCACCTTTCATAGTTCCGTCTTCAATATTGAATGGGGCAATCCCATGCCATTTACCGGCAATATCATTTTCGGCGTATTTATAGCCACGCCCTTTTTTCGTAACCACGTGAACTACAACACTAGTTTTTGCACTTTTAGCTAAATTTAAAACCCTAATTAGATCATCAAAATCATGACCATTTACCGGACCCAGATAATCAACCCCAAAATCTTCAAAAATTGTATCATCAATCAATCCATGCTTAACAAAATCTTTAACTCGTTTGGAAACATTAAAAATCATCTTACCTATTTTATTGTGCGAAGTAATATTGCGATAATCCTCTTTTAAATTATTGTATGTACCACTAATTCTTATTGAAGATAAAAAATCACCAAAACCACCAACACTTTTACCAATTGCCATTTGGTTGTCATTTAAAATAATAATCACTTTATTATTAATTGAGCCAAGATGATTTAATGCTTCTAAAGATTCACCCCCAACCATTGCAGCATCGCCAATCACAGGTAAAATATGATAATTTTCATGATTCAAGTCTCTTGCTACTGCCATTCCCAAGGCCCCGCTTAATGCAGTTGAGGAATGACCAGCTTCCCAAGGGTCATGTTCACTTTCACAACGCTTTTGAAAGCCTGAAAGTCCCTTATATTGGCGTAGTGTAGAAAATTGACCAGCACGTCCCGTTAAAATTTTATGAACATAAGACTGGTGTCCTACATCAAAGAAAATTTTATCTTTAGGGGAATTAAAAACATAATGCAGTGCAATGCTCAATTCTACAACTCCTAAGTTACTCGAAAGATGTCCTCCCGTTTTTGAAATATTATTAATCAAAAATTTGCGGATATCATCGGCTAATTGATTCAATTGTCTAATATCCAGCTCTTTTAAAAAAGAGGGATCTGTAATTTTTTTTAGATCCATTATTTCACTCTTTTCTTTAATTTTTCCATTATTTCTAGAATTAATCCATGATTAATCTTTAATTTATAAATTAATTCCATTGCTTCTTTAAAATATTGCTCAACAATCATTTGAGATTGTTCTACTCCCATCAAAGTTACATATGTAGATTTATGATTTACTTGATCACTACCAACTTTTTTTCCTAATAAACTACTATCACCAACTACATCTAAAACATCATCTTGAATTTGAAAAGCTAAACCAATCTTATAACCGATTTCTACCCATGTTTTTTGGTCATCGGGATTAGCAATTAACGCTCCCATTTTCATCGCTGCACTGATTAAGTCTCCTGTTTTATGGTGATGAATCAAATCTAACTGATCACGAGTAGCCAATTTAGTTTCGTATTCCATATCCAATGCTTGCCCTAAAATCATTCCGTTAATACCGCTGGCTTGATATAAAGTTGCTAACAACGAGATTTTTAATTCATCAGGAACTTTTGTTTTAATAATTACATTAACAGCTTCATTCAATAATGCATCGCCAGCTAAAATGGCAGTTGCTTCATCAAATTGTTTATGACAAGTTAGTCGCCCACGTCTTAAATCATCATTATCCATACCTGGTAAATCATCATGAATCAATGAATACGTATGTATCATCTCAATTGCACAAGCAATATCTAGATAATCTTGGTAATTTTTATCATAACTACGAATCACCTGCAGCATCATTACCGGACGAATCCTTTTTCCACCGGCCATCAAAGAATATTTCATGGCTTCTTTAACTTTAGAATCGCCAAATTCCTCAATGATTTCTAATAATCGTTCATTAATTTGTTCAATTAAATTTTCCATGTTATTCCTCGATTTTTAGATCTTCTAACTTTCCATCCACTAAGATTTTTGCTACTTTATCTTCAATTCCAGCTAACTTATCACTACAAATCTTTGATAGTTTTATTCCCTCTTGAAATAAATCTACACTTTTTTCAAGTGATATTTGGTTATTTTCGAGAGCCGCAATAATTTCTTCTAAGCGACTCATTGCTTGTTCAAATGTTATATTGTCCATAAATTAACCTCTATTCTATAATGGCCTTTTTAATGCCATTATGTAATTTTAATTCAATTTTATCACCACTATTTAAATCATCAACTGATGAAATAACATGATCTTCTTTTAAAACAATTGCATAACCACGTTCTAATGTTTTAAGGGGTGATAAAGTATTTAATTTTGATAATGAATAATAAAACTTTTCTTGATTATGTTGTAATTTACGTTTAATCTCAAGACTCATCGTTCGATTAATTGTATCTAAACGATTTCGCTGATTTAGTGTAAATAAATTGGCTTGATGATTAAAAGTTTGTATTAAATTGCTTGCTTTGTTTTGTTTTTCAATCAAATCATGGTTAAAAACATTATTTAATTGATCATATAAATAATCAATTTTAGCCGTCTTATCTTCAAACATTTTTTGAGGATTTTTAAATAAATAGAATGACTTTAATCGATTTAAATTTTCTTTATTTAATATAATTTTTTGTTTCATTAAATTATTTAAAGTATATTTTATATTGTCTACAGCCTGCTGTAATTCAAATAAGTCCGGTGTTGCTTTAATTGCCGCAGCCGTTGGTGTTGCAGCACGATAATCTGCAACAAAATCACAAATAGTAAAATCAACTTCATGACCAACACCGCTAATAATAGGTGTCTTACATTGATAAATTGCTCGAGCTAATCCTTCCTCGTTGAAGTTCCATAAGTCTTCTAATGAACCTCCGCCTCTTGCAATAATAATTTCACTAAATCCTAGTGTATCAACATATCTAAGTGTTCTAATTATTTCCAAATATGCATCCTTACCCTGGACTGGAATTGGAAATACGATTACACGAACGACAGGAAAACGCAAGTGAATGGTTCTAATAATATCAGCAAGAGCAGCACTAGGATAGGCTGACAAAACTGCAATCTTACTAGGAAATTTAGGAATTACTAATTTATTTTCAGGGTTAAATAAACCTTCACTAGCTAACTGCTTTTTTAATTGTTCATATTTTAAAAATAAATTTCCTAATCCATCTTGTTCAATTGTATCAACATACAATTGATAGGTGCCTGCTACATCATATACTGACACACTAGCTTGAACAAGTACTTTCATCCCATTGGTCAAATCAAAAGGAACTTTACTAGCTTTTGAAGAGAACATTACTGCATTTATTCTTGAATGCTCATCTTTTAGCGTAAAATAAAAATGTCCTGAACTATGATGTTTGAAATTAGAAACCTCACCTTTGATTAAGATTCGCTGTAATTGACTATCAGAATCAATTTTAGCTTTTAAATAACGATTAAGTGCACTAACCGTCAGATATCGTTTTTCCACTATTTAATCCTATTAAGTAATCCATTAATGAATTTATAAGCATCACTATCACAATATTTTTTTGATAATTCAACCGCTTCATTAATGATTACTTCTTTACTTTGTTCAGTTTCTAAAAGTTCATAACATCCAACTAATAAAATTGCAAGTTCCATTTTTGATAATCTATCTAACGTCCATCCGGGTTTTAAATATTTAGCAACTTCAGCTTTATAACGTTCAATGTTACTAGCAATACTTATAATAAACATAAAACAATAATCAAAATCATCTTGATTGCTAGATAAATCCTTATCACTGTTTAAATATTCACGAATCTCATCTTCATTTGTATCTACTAGCAGTTTTTGATAAGTTGCAATTACTGCTTTTTCTCTAATTATTTTTTTTCTATATTTTTTCATCTAATCCGTCCTTCCAAAATATCTATCATGATTTTACCATATTTGCACCTTAAAATAAACGAAATGCATCATAATAAAACAAAAAAGATTATCCGAAGATAACCTTAAAAATTAATTCCTTTAACTTCAATATTTACTTTAACATTTTTGATTCCTGTCATTTCAAAACAGCTTTGAGCTATTTTATTTTGTAAGGCACTAGTCACTGATGCAACATTCAATCCATAATCAATTAGTACATCAACATCAATAATTACTTGGTTATTTTTATTAATATTTGTTCTAACTGGCCCACTTCCAGGCATTGGGATCATATTTCCTTCAAATTGAACACCATCAACTGACTCAACTGCTTTTACAACTATAGCTTGAAAAACGCTCAAACCAATATTTAAAGCTCCTAAATTAGATTCTTTTTCTACTGAATAATATTCTTGACTCATATTAAATGCTCCTTTATATACTCCCATTGTATATAAATTTAAGATAAAATTCAAGTCTCACTGATAAACTTGACTTCAACTTGATACTCATTTTTAGTCTTTTCCATAACTGTTTTAATAATACTGTTAGCATCACTACTACTTGCTTCCTTTTTATCAATAACTACTTTAATCGTTTTATTCTCAACCTCAACAAATGCATTCTTAAAACCAGCATCATTAATTATCTTTGTAATTTTTGCTTCTAAAGCAGCAGTTTCTTTAGCTTCACTAATATTAGCCAAAGCAGCAGCGATTTTATTACTATCGCTATCACTTGATGCAATAATTGCATTATTTTCACTAATTAAATCTGCTCTTTCTTTTTCTAAATTTTGTTGTAATACTTCAATTTGCGATAATTCTTCATTATTAACAGATACTTCACTGGCTTCACCTTCAGGTGGTAGAAGAATATAGTAAATTGAAAGTACCAAAATTAGACTAAATAGGGTTAAAAAAGTAATGGCTTGTCTATTCATATTATTTCTCCTTTTATCAACTACTTTAATATATGCTAAAAGTTAAAATATATGAAAAAAAACACTAGTTAAACTAGTGTTAAGCTCTTCCTTGATATTTTCCATCAACTGTATTAACAATGACAACTTCACCTTCAGAAATAAATAAAGGTACTTTAATTTGAAATCCAGTTTCGATAATTGCATTTTTTGTTGCCCCAGTAGCTGTATCACCTTTTACTGCTGGTTCAGTTTCTGTAATAGTGAAAGGTACATTAATTGGTAAAGATACCCCTAATACTTCTCCTTCATAACTAGTTACTTCAACTTCATCACTTTCTTTTAAGAAATTCATTTCCCATTCTAAGTTTCCAGCAGGAATTTCGATTTGTTCGTAAGTTTCATTATCCATGAAAACTAAAGCATCTCCTGAATTATATAAATATTGCATTTTACGTTTATCGATATGTGCTTTTTTTACTTTATCATTTCCACCAAAAGTAATTTCAGTAGTTGCTCCAGAACGCATATTTTTCATTTTAACTTTGATATTTGCAGCCGCACGAGCTGTTTTATTATGAGAATAATCAAGCACTACATATAAGTTACCTTCATATTCAAAAGTAATTCCTGGTCTTAAATCTCCAACACTAATCATTTTAAAATCTCCTTACTTGTAATTTACTTTGTGATTATATCAAAAATCATCGATAAAGTGAAGTGATTTTAGTAACTATTGATAATCAAACGATGATATTACTAGCGTTTCGATATTAATCTCCAAATTAAAACTGTATGATGAATCATTTTGTTTGATTGTTGTAACAATATAATAGTAACTCCCCATATCATCCACTGTATAATTAATGAAATAATCATCAATACTTATTTCATCACTAAAAAGAAGATCATTTAAAATTGTTTCTTTATAATATCTCAGTATTGTTATTTCCAACAAACGTGCCCTATCTAATTCTCTGATTCGTTCTAGACTGCGGCTATTCTCTATTATATTATTAAAAACAAGACTTATGTTTAAGATTAAAACAATAAAAATAACTAACACGACTTGAAGAATCGTACCCCGATTATTACAATACTGTTTCAACTTCATCTTTTTCATTCTCACTTATTTGATAATCAGTAGCAATAAGATAAACATGTTCTTTATTATCGACTATTATTTTCATATAAATATTCTTATTTTTTTGATAAAAATTTAATTCATCAACATTGTGTATAATGATATCAAAACCTGGCTCTTTTACTATCCTATGATGATTTAGTGAAATAGTAAAGATTTCGTTATTTGCATTTGTGTAAGTTAAATCATCATTGATTTCAATATCCTTAGCCGTATGCAAAATTGATGAAATTTGTTTAACTCCAAGAGCATAACTAGAAAGATTAAAAGATAATTTATCTTTTGCAGTAACTATTCTTAAAATAGGGACACTGTTTAAAATAATTAATAAACATATTGATAAAGAAAAAAGAACTTCAATCAATGTAAAACCTCGTTGACTGATTCGTTCAAACCACTTGTCTGCCACAGTTCTACCTCCTTTTCTTGTTGCTGTTTTAAATAGTTCGTATAATCCTGATTAATCTGATAATGATGATTTATTGCATTATTATAACAAGAAAGAAACAATACTATAATACTGATAAAAATAGAAAAAGCCATCAATGTTTCAATTAATGTCATCCCTTGCTTATTTAACATAAAATGCTCCACTTCCAACATTTAAAATTATACTTTTACATCCATTTGAACTACAAATCTTTAGATGACCACCCGAACTGATATTTCCATTATGATTAAAGTGAAACTCATAATAATCGTCAATATAATAGTTGTCGTTAATCGTAAGAGTTCGTTGATCCTTTTGTCCATTATAACTAATTTGTTTTGTTTGAATAACTATATTTATTTGCTCGTGGTTGATCATAGCTCTACTTTTTCCTTCTTCTAACAATGAAATTACCTGTTGACATTGCTGCTGTAAAGAAATTACTGGTTTTGAATTAATTACAAAATGAAGTGTAATTGTACTTAAAATTAAGATTATACTAATTGTAAAGACAACTTCAATCAGAGTGAATCCGCTATCATCGTACATATGCTTGTCCATCACTGATTGAAATCCTAAGTCCGCTTGGACATGTTGCCTGCTTTTCTGTCAAATATGGATGTTCTCCAGAAGTCAAATCACTAATACTTGTTGGAAGTTCTCCGTTTTCAATTTCGTATAAAACTATTTGTGAATTAACTACTTCTATTTGCGCATCACAACTCTTTTCTTTAACAACCCGATTCTTACTAGTTACATTAGGAATAACAAGTAACAAAATAACTAAAATTACTGAAATACAAAAAATCATCTCAATCAATGTAAAGCCATTATTCCTTTTCATCTTTCATACCTCCTATAAATTACTGACTACATTCATCATCGGAATAACAATTGCAACATAAACTAAAATTACAAAACCAGCCACAAAACAATATATTATTGGTACAAAGAGTTTAATCAATCTCGTTACCTGCATATGCAAAGTATCAATAGATACCCTTAAATAATTATCGAGTGATTTATCTTTTTGATTATCATGAATTAATAATTTAAAATATGCTATAAATAATGGTTCAAAATATTCAAAATCATTTATTATATCCTCTAAAGCTTCTCCTTCTAAAACTTGTCGATAAATTTCGTAAATTATCATTTTAATATCACTATCATCTATTTGCTCATAAAGCATGACAATAATATCAGTTGAATCATAGCCATTGATCAGTAATTCATTATAGTACAGAGCAAATTTTAGTGAATAGTATTTTTGGATTAACCTTCTTATTAAAACTATTTTTTCAATTAACAAATCAATAAGTTTAAAATATTTTCTTTTAATAGCATAAATACTTATTGTGAAAAATACTGTAAAACTAAGTATAATGAAAATTACTATAATTGGAATAATTTCAAAAAGCTTAAATATAATTCTAGTTATAATACTTGGACTAATATTAAATTCGACAAACAATTGCATGATTGATGGTAATAATCCATATACAATAAACAATGAAAAAAACATTAAAAAAATAATGAGTAAAACTGGATACGTTAATTCTTTTTTTAGCTGTGTAAATATTTGTTCCTTTTTTCTGCATATTTTTAAGCTATGCTCAATTGCAGTTGAAATATTATTTTTAAATCGAAAAAATTTAAAGTATTCAATAAATGTATTGTCAAAATCAATTTCTATAATAACCTCATCAAATGCTTTACCAGCAACCAAATTTTGTTCAATCAGCTTTATTTTTTCAGTTTGATGGATTATCAGACATAAATTTAAAACATCTTTGATTAAATAACCTTGTTTTAAAAAGTTAGCGATATTTTCTAATAATTGTAAATCATCATTCATAAATAATTCCTGCAACCTGTGTATAATCAACTAAATTATTTTTTAATAAATATTTTGCATTCATTTCAAATGTTTGATATTTAACAGGTTCATTATTGAAAAAAGTTAAAATTTTTTGACGATTTAAATATTCTGGTAAAATTAAGGGCTGATGTGTATACTTGTGATAGAGCATTTTTTGGCATATTATGCCAATTAAAACATCCTCTATATCAATTTTTAAAAGTCCTAAGTTTAAAAGACGTCTGATTGTTGTAAGGCAATTTGACGAATGGATTGTTGTTAATACTAAATGGCCTGTTAATGCACATGTAACAGCTAGACGAGCAGTTTGCTCATCGCGTATTTCACCTATCATTATTACATCAGGATCATGGCGTAAGATTTGTTTTAAAGAGTTATTATATGTAATTCCTAGTTTTTCGTTTATTTGAATTTGCAAGCAATACTCCTTTTTTATTTCGACTGGATCTTCAAGAGTGACAATATTTCTTTGTTGAGTAGCGTTAATTGAATCTAGTAGGGTATATAGTGTGGTTGACTTTCCTGAACCAGTTGCTCCACTTACAATAAATAGTCCGGCTTCTAAAGTCGTGATATGTTTTAAAAAAACAGTTGTTTCTTTAAAAATAGTCAATTTATCAAGGGCAATTTGTTGATGATTGTTTAAAATTCTAATTACAATACTATCTAATTCTCTACCAGGTAAACTAGATATTCGTAAATAGTAAATTTGATTTTGATAAATATAATTTAAATGACCCGTTTGTGGTCGTAAACGATAATTAATATCTATATTTGACTTGAAACGAATATAATTAAATAATTTTAATCCGATATGACTTTCAAATGTATCATATAATACCAAATCACCATGTTGCCGAAAAGAAACAGAACATTTTTGCTTCATTAAAATATGAATATCTGATGTCTTATAATTAATTGCATGATTTAAGATTTTTTCAAATAGTTCATCCATAAAAATACCTCCTATTATCATTTACGCCTGTAATATAGAAATTACTTTCAAAAAATAAAAAAATACGATTATTCTAACCTTTTAAGCAAAACAAATCTAAATAAAATATAAATTGGATAATATATCTAGACACATAAAAAATAGGGTTATTAATGAAGACATTACATCTTCCAACCCTACTTTTTGTTAGGCACCCTACATTATTTTAAAGCGCCTATATTTTATACTCTTATCTAGTACTAGAATCTGCAAGTAACTATTTTTCAATTTCTATATTCTCATTCGTAGTTCTTCGATTGTAAATTTTATACTGCAGAGGTATTTCCCAATCCGGTTACGAAAGAGGTTACTCTAGCACAACAGTTACTTGTATGTTGTGCAATTGTTACATCATCATACCCGCTAGATATTTTACTTCCAGATGCGACTACAAAAGCGACATGATTGTATCGTCCATCTTTTTCCCAATCTGCTATACATTGATATATTGATTTTTTTATTTCTTCTAGTGATATTTTCATTGATCTTAAAAATACAATAAGTTTCACACTATCAGCATCGCTTTGACTATAATTTCGGTAGTCATTATCATCTCTATCTGGTTTTATTAAACCAACTTTTTCATAATATATGAGTGCTTTCTTGGTAATATGAAACCACTCTTCAACTTCATGGTCTTCATAGCATTCATTCTCCTTGCGCTTATTACATATTATGCCCTAAGGTTTAGGTCAATAAAAAGGATAATATTTATTCACAAAATAAATATGAATCTTATTCTATTAGTCCACAAAATAAAAAAGTGAAAGGAATGATAATCCGGACATTTTCCCCACTATACTTTAAAGAGATTATGGATTATCTTCATAATCTCTCATTATAATTTATAGCGGGTTTTGTAATCCCTCTCTATAAATTATAGCATCTTTTTTCTCGTTAACTTTACCATAATAAAAACCCCTCACGTTGGTTATGTCCAACTTTTGGGGTTCGCTTCAAAATATATAGTCTTTTAATGTCCTCTATGAGCCTTACAATAGTATTGAATAGAAATACCTAATAATGATAGTCCAGAAATGAGTAACAGTCCATTTATATCAACATTATCACCAGTTTTTACACTTACAACCGGTTTTGTCGTATCTCCAGGATTTACTGTTGGCTCATCCTTTACTTCTTTAATATCCCATAAATAGTCTTTTACAAATGTTGTAAACAGACTACGCCATGTTCCCCAGTCATGAGCACCATAAGTTTCAATATAATCATATTTAATGCCTGCTTCATCTAGATTTGCTAATAATCCTGCAAAATCTTTATTTCCTGTAAATCCAACTTTACCATAATCAACAATACCAGCTGCTAATAATAATGTTGGTTTGTCCGCATTTTTTATTGCTGATATATCAGTATTTGGATCAGTTGCTGACCAAATTCCTAAATATCCAAATTTATCTGCTAAGGTCGTATAAATAGACGTTGTTGTAAGACCACCCATAGATAATCCACAGAATGCACGATCATTGCTGATAGTTGAAACACTATAGTTAGCTTCAATAAATGGAATAATATGATTCATTAAGTTATTTTTAATTTGATCGTAGTCCCAACCAAAATATGTATTATCCATTGTTACAACAATTGCTTCAGCTACTTCTTTATCAGCTAATAAATTATTCATTATATTTGGAACCGCACCAATTGTCATCCATTCAACTTCATTACCACCGCCACCGTGTGATACATAAATAGTTTTATAGCTTTTAGTAGCATCATAGTTATATGGTAGATATATACCTAATGGTTGTTTTGTTCCATCAATCGCATCATAATTTACGAATGAATATGTTCCTTTTTGATTATCATCTCTAGCATAAACATATTCTTGTCCATCAATAGTATTCTTTGAAGAACCAACATACACCAAACTGTGGCCAGCATCATGATTATTGTAGTCATTTTTTAGTGACGGATTTGCTGGATCTTGAATTGTTACTGTAGTGCCGTCAGCATAAGTAACTGTATAGTCATAGTAGTAAAGATTCCCTGGTAATGGTAAAGTAATTTCAAAACGTTCATCTTTTGTCTCTGTCAATTCATAAATGGCAGTATCATTATTTAACCCATAGCCAGTATTAAACATTCCATCTTTATACTCGTAAGCATTATATACTTTTGCTTGTGAAAAATCTAAAGTCTGAGTATAGTTTTTAACCGCTTCATCATCTTTAGAATAGAATTGTAAATTTCCTGAAACAGTTACCTTGACCGCATCCTTGATATCTTGATCTTCGTATACAAAAGTTGTTATATAATCACCATCATATGCTGGATTAATGTTTTCTTCTACTGTCACACCGGCTTGATAAGTAGATTCTCCAGGATATTCATAACCCCATAAAATATCTTTAACAAATGTTGTAAATGCATCTCTCCATACGCCCCAGTCATGTGAACCGTATTTTAAATCATAAAAATGCTCTACTCCCAGCTCTTCTAAATATTCATGTGCTCTTACTGTCTTCCCTCTGTTAAATGCTGAATCTCCAGATTCCTGCGTCGCCTGAATAGCCATATCTAGATTCCCGCCAGTTAGATATACTGTCTTTGTTTTTAATAACTCCCAGTCTTTACAAATCAGTGGATCTGCTGTCCCTGAAAAATTTCCATACGCTCCAAACATGTCTGTATAACTGAACATGATTGTCCCTGTTGTCAATGCTCCCATTGATAGACCACACAGCGCTCTGTCCTCCACTTTCGTAGATACGCTGTATCTCTCTTCAATCAGCGGAATGATATTTTCTTTGAAATTTTTCGCAATTAAATCATAATCCCATCCAAAGTGACTGTTATCCATTGTTACAACAACACTTTCTGCTGCTTCTTTTTCCGCAAGGATATTATCCATAATATTTGGCAATGAACCAATTTCCATCCATTCGGCTTCATTTCCGCCACCGCCATGTGATACATAAATCGTTTTATATGTTTTTGAAGGATCATAGTTGTATGGTAGATAAACACCTAATGACTGTGTTTCTTCATCTGTGTTATGTGCATCCTTGTATTCAATAAATTCATATTTCCCTGTTTGACCGTCAGCTCTTGGATAAATATACTCCTGTCCTGCTGTTGTATTTTCACTGTTTCCAACATAGAAAACACTGTGTCCCGAATCATGATCAGTTAAGCTGTTTTTCTTTGATGGATTTACCGGATCCTGAATCGTAACTTTTGAACCGTCACTATACTCTACTGTATAATCATAAAAATACTGATTGCCCGGTAACGGCAGTGTAATCTCGAATCTTTCGTCTCCTGTTTCCTCCAGTTCATAAATGGGTGTATCGTTATTTTGTCCGCCGCTTACATTGAACATTGCGTTATCCTTATCATAGTCATAAGCACTGTAAACCTTGGCTCCGGTAGGATCAGCTGTTTTTTCATAATTTTTAACAACCGGATCATTTAATGAGTAAAACTGAAAATTACCTGAAACTGTTACTCTTTCTGCGTCACGTGCATCTTTGTCTTCATAAACAAAGGTTGCGGTATAATCGGCATCCCAGTCTGGATTAGTATTTTTCTCTACCGTTACGCCCGGACTATATACAGCATTTTGAGCCGTTAATGCGGTAATACCATTGGACATTAGCATAGTTCCTGATAATGCCACTGACAATAACAAATTCTTTTTATTCATGTTATCCCTTCCTTTCACTAACATTCTATCCGAAGAAGGAATAAGAACGCCACATTCCTTTATGCAAGCTGCTTTCATTTTTTGCAAGCAGGTTCTATAATTTGAAAGAGCATGCAGGCAGAAAAGTTAATATATTCATTAATTATATAAGCTAGTAGAATGTCAAGTTGCAATATATTTACACTAAGATAATTATATCATGACTCATTTTTTATTATTTCAACCATGGGATTCTTTCCTAAAATAAACTCACAGCGATCAACTCGCATTATTGTAAAATACTGCAATAATTGAATTATTAAAAAAATCGTAAAAAATTATAGCGAACCGAATAAGTTGTCCAACCTATTCGGTTCACTTTTTATATGTCCAAACTTACGAATAAACAAAGAATAGTGGTACTATGTCACATATGGGTTTATATGCACTTAATCCTACTCCTAAGCAACGTTATAACTCTTATAAGGGGGAAATGAATGGAACTTGTAAGAACTTACTTCTTGATAAACGAGAGAATAAGTATATTAGAAAAACATATTTTAATAGAAACCTTAAAACTACATCGGTTAATCAAAAATGGACAACTGATGTTTCTGATTTTAAAACAGCTATGAGTAAATTATATTTATCTCCAATTTTAGATATGCATAGTAGAAAAATCGTAGGATACGATATATCAACTACACCAAGTCTATTTCAAACATACCGAATGTTAGATATGGCTTTCTCTAAATTTTTCCATAGTAATCAAGGATGGCAGTACCAACATTTCTCATATTAAAATAAATTAAAAGAAAAAGGAATTACTTAATCAAAGTCTCGAAAGGGAACGGTCAGGATAATTTACTAATAGAAAACTTCTTGGAAAAAATGAAGAATGAAATGTTTTATGGATTTGAAGATACATTCAAATCATTAGAAGAGTTAAAACAAGCTATGATAGATTATATCGAATACCATAATAATTCTATAATTACAGTAAAAAGAAAAGGCTTAACCCCTATACAAATTAGGAATCAAGCCTTACAATTAATTTAAATTATTTTTTGTCCAACAAAGGCAGTTCACTATAAAAATTACGACTTTTTTAAATATGGATTATTTAGGCGTTCTTCACTTAACGTAGAGTTTGGTCCATGACCAGGATAAATAACAGCATCAAAATCATATTCCTTTATTTTATTTATGCTTTCGATTGTTTCATACTTTGATGAATTTGGAAAATCAAAGCGTCCAATTGACCCTTTAAACAATACATCTCCAGAAAAAATTATATTTTCATCTTTTAAATAAATCATTGACGATCCTGGACAATGTCCTGGTAAATGTAGCCATTGTACATCAAAATCCCCAAACTTCATCTCCTCATGGCTTGACTGAACTGGTGCTTTAACAGTAAAAGGATTTTCATACACTGATAAATTTAACTGAGGATTATCTAGCATTTCTAAATCGTCTTGATGAAGATAGATAGGACAGTGGTAATGTTCGTATAAATAGTCAACCGCACCAATATGATCGAAATGTCCATGAGTTAATAAAACAGCTTCTGGAACTAGTTCATTTTCCGTCAAATAATGCACAACTTTCTTACCATTAGCTCCAGGATCAATGATTAAGCAATGATGATTCTCATCACTTACCACATAGCCATTAGTTTGCATATTACCTAGCAGTAATGTTTTTATTTTCATCTTCTTCCTCCTATAAAGAAAAAAAGCCAATAAGGCTTATTTCTTTTCTTTATGTACAGTTTTTTTATTACATCTTGGACAGTATTTGTTGATTTCCATTCTATCTGGATGATTTCTTTTATTTTTTGTGTTGATATAGTTTTCTTCACCACATTCAGTACATTTATAAATGATATTTTCTCTCATTAGTTACACCTCCATTAGTAAACTTCCGTCTAATATATTATCATAGTATTTAAATAATTACTAGCACTTTTTTTAATTTGTTGAGTGATACTTCTCCCAGTAACGATCAATTACTGCTTGAGCAACGATCGGAGCAGAACTAGATCCGCTTGTTGCAGTAGTTTGTCGATAACTCATACAAGCAAAAGCAACTTCTGGTCTAGAATCCTCCGTTGTTTGCACATAACCTATTTGTAAATGATTAGGATAATCGGTTGTTCCAGTCTTACCATCATCAGTTGTATAATCTTCTGCTGTTCCGGTTTTAGCATAAGTTACATATGGTTTTGAATTCCAAGAATGTGCAGTTCCTTCAGTTCGGGTAACACAAGCTCTCATTCCTTGTTTAATTTGGCTAAACGCCGTCGCTTGATTACTAACATCATCTAATACATTTGTATTTGCCTCATAATTAACTTGTATTTCTCCATCCTCATCAGTAGTATATGAGTCTAAAAGTAAGTGGGGCTGGATTCTTTTCCCGCCATTAGCCAATGTACATGCGTATTGTGCTAATTGAATATTTGTGTAAGTATCATACTGACCAATCATTGCATCTAATAACAACCCACCTGTACGTTGTTTTCCTCGATATCCTAATGCTTCATTTGAAACATCTAATCCTGTTTTAACTCCTAACCCTAACTCACCTAAATCATTTCTTAAAGTATCAAAAGCTTCTTCATTTATTTTCAACGGCCCATCATAAACATAATTTGCCCCACCTAAAAGCATTGCTATCCTAAACATATAAACATTTGATGAATAAGCCAGAGCATCAACTTCATTAATAGTTCCAAAGGATTTCCAAGACTTTTTAGCTTTTGTTCCTTTAATTTTGATTGGCTCATCAACAAAATAAGTGTTTGGTCCAATTACTCCTTCTTTGAAACCAGTATAAATTGAACCTCCCTTAATTGTTGAACCGATTTTATTTGCATCTAGGTAATTCCCTGAAGCATAATCACTAACTTCACCAGTTGCTTTATCGATTGTTTTGCCGGCCATTACAATAATTTCACCCGTATATGGATCCATTAGAATAAAAAACATTTTATTAAAATATTTATTACTGCTATTACAAGCTTTTAATTCCTCTTCGATTTTTTGATTAGCTAATTGTTGAAGTTCCCAATCAATTGAAATACGAATATTTGAACCTGCAGTTCCTGCTTTAGTACTTGTTATTATTGGGTTTCCTGAGCTATCATAATTTAAGGTATAGGTACTATCATTCCCTCGTAAAATATCTTCATACTGCTCCTCTAAGCCCGAAGTTCCTACTCTAGAATCATTTTGGTATCCCAATGCTAATAATTCATTTTTTAATTCTACAGGTAACCCTTGTTTTTTAGTCGTCACTTTGCCTAAAACTGAAGCAAACTCTGTTGAATTTGAATATTGACGTGCCCAATCTGTTGTAACTGTCACCCCGGGTAAGATATCTGCATTTTCACCAATAATACTAGCCTCCTCATCAGTTAAACCTTCAGCCAAAATTGACGAACCACTCGTACAATTTTGCATCAAGTATAAAAAGTGAGTATATTTTAATGTTGCTTCATCCATATATTGACTAATTAATTCATCAGTAATTCTCTCTAATTTAAGACTATATAATCTTTTGTCTGCATTTTCTTGAGCTTTGATTTCTTCTTTTTCTTTATCGCTAATCAATCCGTCAGCAACATCTTTAAAAGCTAAAATAAAATAATCCTTTTTTGCTCGATCAGAAATGATTTTTTTATCATTTACATCAATATTGATATTTTTTGCTAAAAAAGCAGCTGATTCTTTTAAAACATCATTATCAATTTTTTTAGGTGCATAATATGTTGCACAAATTACACTTGTATTTTCCACTAATTTTACATATTCACGGTCAACAATTTCTCCTCTAGGAGCATCACTCGTATATGTAGTAGTACCATATTGTTCCAGCTTTACTGCCAATTCATCAGCCTGTTTAAATTGTATAATTCCTAAACGTATTGCCATTACGGAAGTAACAGCAATAACAAAACAAAGTAGTCCGATTAATCGCCGACTAACAATGTTATCTTGTAAATTTTTTTGTTCACGTTCTTGTTCTGACGCCCCATAAAAACGTACCTTAGGTATTTTATTTCGAAAATTAAATGCCATTTCTACGCCTCCTTATCATTTGTTCATTATAAAACAAATTTACTTGTAAGTAAATTAAAAACAAAATTTACCACAAAGTAAAAATAACTGCCATAATTTTATTAAAATATTTTATGACAAAATAGGTTTTAAAAATTAAAATATCATTGATTAAAGACAAAACATGTTACTAATTTCCTAATAATAAAAAATATTAATACAACAATTAGAGATATCATCCTATTCGTTATTAATTATAAACTATAATAATTAGATAGTACATTAAAATATTATTAATAAAAAATAAAGGAAGTGATTACTCACTTCCTACTCGAATTCATTATTCTTCGCTACTTCTCTTATCCAGTTAGCACTCTTCTTTTCAATTCTCTTGTATCCCTGATCTAATGCTACACGAATGAATCCGTAACGATTTTTAAAAGCATTTGCCCATGACCAGTTGTCTATTACTCCCCAGTAATGATATCCTAAACAGTTTGATCCATCTTCTATTGCTTTTGCAATCCATTCCAGATGATCCCTTACAAATTCTATTCGATAATCATCCTGTACCGATCCATTTTCATCCATATATTTTTCTTCTCCTTCTACCCCCATTCCATTTTCTGATATGAAATAAGGCAGATCCGGACATTCATTTTTAATCTTCATCCCAAAATCATAGATTCCTTTCGGATAAATCTCCCAGCCACGGTGTTCGTTCATTCTTCTCTCTGGCCAGATATATGGTTTCGCTATACATGGCAATCCATTTTCATCAAATTTCTGATCTGGTGCCTGAATTCTTGTCGGCTGGTAATAATTAAATCCCAACCAATCTACTTTTCCTCCAGCTAAGATTGCTTCATCTCCAGGGCGACGATTCATTTTGATCTTCCATTCATTTTCTACTGTATCAATTACATCCTTTGGCAGATGTCCGTGTGCTACTACATCTAACCACCAGCGGTTATGCAACCCGTCTGTCATTCTTACTGCTTCCAGATCCTCTGGACTTGGATCTTCTTTTGTATATGGTGGTGCAAAGCAGTTGATCATCCCTATCTTCGCTCCTTCAACCATTTTCCCTCTAGCCTGCAGTTCTCTAAAGTTCATTACTGCTAGACAGTGTGCTAATGTGATATTATATTGGACATCCAATGAACGTTTAATGTTCTTTTCATAGGGAAACCAAACCCCATGCAAATATTGCTGTTCTGGTTCAACGATTGGCTCATTGAATGTAAACCAATATTTAACTTTGCCACCAAATTCCTCCATTGCCTTTTTAACAAAATTTGCATAAGCTTCAACAACTTCACGATTAGCCCAACCACCACGTTTATATAAGTATTCAGGCATATCGAAATGATACATGTTCATAAAGATATCGATTCCGTTTTCATTGGCACAATCGATCAGTTTATGATACCATGCAGCTCCTTCTGGATTAATATTTCCATCCTGATCAAGCAGTCTAGTCCACTGCATTGATGTTCTAAAAGATTTAAAGTTCATTGATTTGAACAGTTTTATGTCTTCTTCATAACGGTGATACATATCATTTCCGACATATGAGCCAACATTGTTATGAAAAGCATTGATTTCCTGGTCAGACCACATGTCCCAGTATGATCTTAGGCGACCACCAACGTTATAAGCACCTTCAGTTTGCGGACCAGATAAAGCCGCCCCAAAGAAAAAATTGTCTGGTAATTTGATTGTCATTTTCATTCTCCTTTATTCGTATATATTTATATTGTAATGGCTATCAAGACTATTTACAACAAAAAAATAAGTAGGATAGATAATTTATCCTACTCATCGTCAACAGATAATATCGCCATGAATGCCTCTTGTGGAATTTCAACATTTCCAACTGCCTTCATTCGTTTTTTACCTTCTTTTTGTTTCTCTAGTAATTTCTTTTTACGAGAAATATCGCCGCCATAACATTTTGCCAATACATTTTTACGCATCGCCTTAATTGTAGTACGGGCAATTATTTTCCCTTGTAGTGCTGCTTGAATTGGCACTTCAAACATTTGTTTTGGAATAATTTCTTTTAATTTTTCACAGATAATTTTTCCTCGTCCATATGCAAAATCCTTATGCACAATTGTTGAAAGTGCATCAACGACTTCTCCGTTCAATAAAATATCCATTTTTTGAAGTTTGCTAGTACGATAGCCAATCAATTCATAATCAAGAGATGCATAGCCTTTAGTACCTGATTTTAATTTGTCAAAAAAATCATATACAATTTCAGATAAAGGAATTTCATAAATTACATTACGTCGAGTATCATCAATATATTCAATATCCTGATATTCTCCACGTTTAGATTGACATAATTCCATGATAACCCCTACGTATTCGTTTGGAGTCATAATAGAAGCTTTAACATAAGGTTCTTCAATATGATCAATTACTTGCGGCTCAGGCATCATCGCTGGATTATCAACGATTACTTCACTACGATCTGTCAAATAGCAATGATAAATAACTGATGGTGCCGTTGCAATTAAATCAAGATCAAATTCTCTTTCTAAACGTTCTTGAATAACATCCATATGCAACAAGCCTAAAAAACCACATCTAAATCCAAATCCTAATGCTTGTGAGGTTTCTGGATCAAACATTAATGATGAATCACTTAATTTCATTTTTTCTAACGCTTCCCGTAAATCTTTATAACGAGCGTTATCAACAGGATATAAACCACAATATACCATCGGATTTAATTGGCGGTATCCGGGTAATTGAATATTAGACTCATTTTCAACTGTAGTTACAGTATCCCCCACATGAATATCCTGGATGGATTTTATTGAAGCGGCAAACCAGCCTACTTCACCTACCACTAACTGTTCTTTTTTTACTTCACGAGGAGTTCTTACACCTAATTCAGTTACTTCATATGTTGCTCCTGTTGCCATAAACTTCACATGATCTCCAACGTTAATAGTTCCTTCTTTAACCCTAACAAATACAATTACTCCGCGATAACTATCATAATAAGAATCAAAAATCAAAGCTTGTGTTGGATTATTCACATCTCCACTAGGAGCAGGAAATTCCTGTACAACTTTTTCAAGAACTTCTTCAACATTTAAACCGCTCTTTGCTGAAATCAACGGTGCATGATCTGCCGGCAAACCAATAACTTCTTCAACTTCACGTATAACTCGTTGCGGGTCAGCACTTGGCAAATCGATTTTATTAATAACTGGCAATATTTCTAAATTATTATCTAGAGCCAAATACACATTTGCCAACGTTTGTGCTTCAACTCCCTGCACTGAATCAACAACTAATATTGCACCTTCACAAGCAGCCAACGATCTCGATACCTCATAAGTAAAGTCGACATGACCTGGTGTATCAATTAAATGTAACAAATATGTTTGACCATCTTTAGCAGTATAATTCAGTTGAACTGCGTTTAATTTGATGGTAATTCCTCTTTCTCGCTCTAAATCCATACTATCGAGTAACTGTGCCTTCATTTCACGATCTGCGACAGCTCCAGTTATTTGCAAAATTCGATCTGCTAGGGTGCTTTTACCATGATCGATATGTGCGATAATTGAAAAATTTCTAATTTTACTTTGATCAATAGTCATTTTTTCACCCACTTTCGTTAAATCATTATAACAAATAAGCCGGTTAAACTCAAATGATATTTAATCATAGTTTTTGAAATATTTATCTAATAAAGAAACTCGTTCTGCAATTACTTCAATTGAAGTAATTTGTTTTGACTCGGCACATTCTAATGTTCTCGAATGCAGTCTTCCTTTAACTGCAATCATGCATCCTGGTCTTGCACAATCAATAATCATTTCAGCGATACCGCGCCATAAACTTACAACAATGTAATCATTTTCAAATGCACCAAGACTATTTTTAAAACCTTGTTCGATTTGAATAGTTGCATTTGCTACTTTTACACCTCCAATCGTTGTTTTCATTTCCGGGATATCTACTAATCTCCCTACTAATGCTACAGTATTTAACATTATTTACCCCTCCTTTATGACAAAATTATAGGCATAATTATAAAAAGATTACAACACTGTAAAATTAACCATAATTAACGACATTGTCAAAATGGGTCACTGGTGAAACTTTTTCTTTCAGATGTGTAGCAAAAGTTAACAGATATGCTTAAATAGACTATATCAGTCTATAAAAAATTGTCGAAAAAAATATACATATTTTGCAAAAAAAGTCCATCTTATCCCTGTTTCGCCCAAAATAACTACTATATTTATTTTTATATAATATTTTTCAATACCTCCAATAACAAAAAAAACTCTATAAAAATAGAGTTTAATATTCCCAAATTAAGATTCATTTTTTATTATTCCCACCCCATCATAATGAGGACAATATAAAAAAGATATTTTCTTATACTTTCTTAAACACAGAAATAAATATATTTTTGATTATGCTCCATTATAGTACCTTAACTCATCTTGCTTGTACATACTTTATCTTTAGAATTCCAATTTATTTTGCTAGAGTTCAATTAATATTAAATTGGGCTAAATATTTAGTTAACATCTTATCTAAACAAAACTAATTATTGTAATACTTGTATCTATTTTTTCCGCCTTCTTTTGCTTGATACAACGCTTTATCTGCTTTTAAATATAAAGTATTCATATCTCTACCATCAATAGGTGCTAGTGCTATTCCAATAGAAGCTTGGATGTTTATCTGATCCTTTTCACTTTGATAATACAAATCTAATTGTTGAAGAAGTCTGGATATTAAACGATTAAAAAGCTTGATGTCTTGAATGTTTTTTACAAAAACCACAAATTCATCTCCTCCAAAACGTGAAATAATAGCATCATCACAAAATGAATTTTTCAAAACATTTGCTACATCAACTAATGCTTGATCACCAGCTAAATGTCCTAAAGAATCGTTAAGATTTTTAAAATTATCTAGATCAATTAATAAAAAAACCGCCTGCTGTCCTTGAGGTACTTCTTGTAAATATTCATTAATATGTGTTTTACAATAATATCGATTATATAGTCCAGTTAACTCATCTGTATTTGCTTTTAGCTTTAATCTTTCTATTTGCTCTTTTTCACTTTGATTTAATAAATATTGTTCTGTGGTATCTGCAACCATCATTAATATGATTTTTGTATCTTCATCATAAATATAATAGTGTATTGTTTTTTGGTGAAATTCTCCACAACTATCCAAAATTCGTATATTACAAAAATAGTCGCCATCTTTTTGCAAAGTTAAAAAAATATAATCGAGATTCATTTTAGTTTGAGCTACTTTGCGATCTTCTATAACCACCTGACTTTCAATAAATGTATCTAAGGCATCTTTATAATCAAATTCATTTTCATTAAAAATTAGTTCCTTCATTCCTTCAGTAACAAATTGTAAATATTTGCCACTATCGCAATCAATATAACAGAGCGATTCAAAATTCTTTTGTACATATTTTGTAATTACCGTTTGAAATACATCGTCTTTATCGATTTTTTTAATTAGAATTAAAATACGGTCTTCTAATGCTTTAGGAACCATTAAATGGATCCGATACCAGCCATAAAGAAAATGCTCTGTTTTTTCACGGATATCGATATGTGCATTCTTTTTTTGAAAAACAAGTTCTTTTAAATGGTTAAATGATAAAAAACTATTAAGATATTCTAATTCAGAAATATCACTGCATCTCTGCATAAATAAAGATAAAAATTTGTTATAAGACATATCATGAATTGATAAATTTTCACCTTTAATAGCAGATATGTTTTGTGTCATTATATCTATATCAAAAATATAAGCATTTTCCTCGATAATCGTTGAGAGTATTGCATCACTATCAATAAAAAACTCCATATTTCGTTTTTGTTCTTGAATGTCCATAATTCCCATTAAAACTTTAGGACTATAGTTCATTTGTGCTAGTACAAAAACAAGCCGTATCCATGAATACCCATCATTACTATTATGAATACGAACATCAATCGTCACTTTTTGTTTTTTTGCTGAAGATAATTCATTATAAGTTTCACAAATGATAAGATGATCCATAGAATAAATATATTTTTTTATAAATTCAAAAAAATTAATTCCCGAAAATATGGATAAATATTTATCTTTTCGTTGAAAAACAATCTCCATCGTATTCGTAACCGGATCAATTTCACATAATTCATCGTATATATCCATATAATAGCGTGAATATTCTTTAAATAAAAGTTGATCTTGAATTTGATAATCAAATGAGAATGGTTCGAAACGGAAAATTAAATTACTAATATCTTGATGATACCCTTCCAATCGATAACATTGTGTAAAATTAGTATTGAGATACCCGCCACATCGTATATACATCCAGCCATTTTCAGGATGTTTCCAAGGATATTCGACTTCTGCCTTATTCCCACTTATTAAACGTTCAACTGCTTCCTCTACATAAGAAACATAAGCTGGATGTATTCGTTCTACCCAAAATTGATAAACTTCCTCCGGCGAATAAGAATCCGCTACTCCTAACAGTAATTTCATATGAGTATTACCAAACATTTTAGGGTCATTCTTTTTATTATGAGACAATTCAATAACCCAAATTCCAATTTTAGCATTTTCCAGCATATTATCTATTAATAAATTTTCCATTAAAATTCTCCCAATTAAAATTATTTATTAAACTTATTTAGCATCTTGCTTGTAAAATCATTTGAATCAATAGGACGACTATAATAGTATCCCTGTCCATAATCACAACCAATTTCTTTAACCAATAAATCATCTTCACTTGTTTCTACTCCTTCAATAACAGAAAAGATAGAAAGTTTCTTAGATAGTTGAACAATTTCCTCCATTATTAAACGTGCATTTTGATTTCTAGTATCCTTTATCTCAACTAAAAAGCTACGATCCAGTTTTAATTCATCAATATTTAATTTTCCTAAAGTATTTAATGAAGAATATCCTGTTCCAAAGTCATCCATAGATATTTTAAAACCAATATCTCTTAATTCTGTTAATTTTTTATTTAAGTCATCTACATTTTCGATTGCAATTTCTTCCAGAATTTCTAAAGTAATTAATGATGCTGGAATATTATATCTATCTAATATTCCACAAAGATTCTTTACGTATCCAATTTCATAAAGTACTAATTTTGATTGATTAATTGCAATCGGAATAGCTTGATATCCTTCGTCAATCCATTGGCGAAGCAATTGGCAAACCTTTTCAACCATATACATATCTAAATTAACACAAAATCCATTCTGTTCAAAAATTGGGATAAATTGTGAGGGAAAAATTGTAGTCCCATCGTTTCTTATCCAACGTACCAAGGCTTCAGCACTAGCAAGAGAATTAGTTTTTAAATCTATTTTTGGCTGTAAATACAATTTAAACTCACCGTTTTCTATGGCTTCGTACATATGCCTTTCGATATAGTCATTCATTTTTTCTTGCTCATGTAAAGCCGCATCGAAAAACCACAGCGGTATTTTAAAACTATTTTTCGATATTTCTAAAGCAAACATTGCATGTGTCATTGACACTTGTAGTTCCTGCTTGTCTGTAGCTGTTGCAATACCACAACTCATAGTAATTCTATAATTACTATTAGAATCATTCGATGACGTTCTGATTTTTTCTAAAATTTCTTTAAGACGAACTTCAAGAATGTTTTTTTCAGTCTCTAATAAAAACATATAAAAAACATCAGCACTATCACGACAGACAAGTTCACCATCTTTGATATTATCATTTAAAATTCTTCCAATGTAGCACAGTAACCTATCTGCTTGTTCTTTTCCAAAAATCTCATTTATAAATTTAAATTTACGTACATTTAGTGCAGCAATTGCATATTCAGAATGTTCTTCAATATGCTGGTGTGCCAATTCCCCAAAACGATTCAAATTATAAATTCCTGTTAGACGATCTAAATATGCAAAATCCATTAATTGCTGGTTATTCTTTTTCATTGTCCGATAACCATAAATTAAAAGATAACCTACTAGTAACACTATAATGACAAAGAAACAAGCTACTGCATAAGCAACCGAGTAAATCCCACTATTACTATTTTGAACAGAGTTAATACAAAACAAATACCATTCATTAACATCAAGCGGTTCTAAAATTGAATGATACTCTTTTCCTTCATAGGTAAATGTAAAACGGACTATTTCAGAATTTTTCATACTTTTTTTAATTTTTGTTAATTCATCTCCAGACAAATACGGTTCTTTAAATATATCAGTCTTTTTTTCTTTAACAACTGCATGTGAGGAACGAATCAAAAATTTCCCATTCACATCCAATAAATGGATATAAGCACTCCCATTTAAGACCTTTTCGCCATCTATAATTTCTGAAAATATATCAACAACACTACTAGCAATCATAGCTCCAACAATTTGTTTATTTCGATATACTGGAACGCCAAAAGTAAAAACCTCTTCTTCGGAAAAATCACCATAGAATGGTTCTGAAACATTTTCCTTTCCCCGCAAAGCTTTACGAACAACTTCTTGTACTTCAGGCTGTAGCGACGATAAATGAATATCACTAGAAATAATATGATCACCTGTAGATAGTGTTCCCATTTCATCATTGTAAAAAAAAGCAACTGTCAAGAAATCATTTTCAATATATGCCCTTTCCAAAATGGAATCAAAATCAGCAGACTCATCCAAATTAGAATTTCCAATAATGCTTGCGACGGTATTTAACATTTGAAAATTATTATTAATTTGTTTATCTAATCTCTTTTTATAATTATCTGTTTCTTCAATCATTCTTTCATCGGTTGAACGATCAAAAGCTGTTCTTATCACATAGAAAAATCCAGCTCCAATTGATGCTAAAAATATCCCAATAATGACTGCAAAAATAATTATTTTTCTAAGACTTTTCTTAACTTTATCTTCATACATGATTTTCGCTTCCTATCACAAACTTGAAATTTTACGTATGTTATTATACCAAAAAATGAAATTATAACAACTGTTGAAAATAAAAATATACCTCGTTTAATATTGCAATATTTTTATTGTATCTTGTATATAATTATTGCCCAATTACAAGTAACTCATAAAAGAATCATATACCAACTATATAATAATTTTATAAAATCTTCAAAACTAATTTTACAAATATCTTATTATTGCTCTAATCTATAATTATCTAATAAATTTACCAATATATACTGAAAAAGAAGGCAATTTAGCCTTCTTCTACAACAACATATGCAATTGCATAATCATTTTCATGAGCGATTGAAATAAAAGTATTAGGATAATTAATTTTTGGCTTGCCGTTTTTATCATTTAATATCTCAATATCATGAAAAGACAGCATGCCATGTTCAATCCCATGAGCCTTAAAAAAAGCTTCTTTGGCAGCAAAACGTCCACCCAAAAATTCTTTTTTTTGTTTTAAAGAATTTTTATTTTTAAAAATTAAAAATTCATTTTTTGTTAATAGTTTTAAAACAAAACATTCATTATCTAAATTCAGCCGATTTAGATCAACAATATCACAACCAATACCACTTATCATTGTTAGTCTTTAAACTTCTTTTCATACAAACTCATTAATTCATCCAATGACATATCATCATCAATTTCATCAATCAAAGAGTTTTGTTTTTCAACATCGTTAGTACCAAAATCTAATTTGAACTCACCAGTTCGCTCCTCAATAATTTTAAGCTGATCCTGTTCTTCTTCCACAATTTTAGCTATATTACGTAAATTATCTTCTACTGTAGGCAAATCTTCAATAACTTTTTTTTCTTTAGGTTCATCATTAATAGTTGTCAGTTTTGCTTCTGATTCAACTTGTTCCTTTTCCTCATAATTTCCAAAAAAAGGACTAATTACAGGAACTAATTGATCAACATTTTTACGTTTTTTAGGTTTTGAAGAAGTTATTGGCTTTACAGCTTTTTTATCATTTTTTCCTTTTGTAATTCCCATCATTGGTGAAATAACTTCACTCATTTGATAAATTTGACGAGGTTTTTCTTCTACCTTAGGCTTTGCCTCAACAACCTTAGTTTTTTCTTTAGTCTTTGGGGTAGGCGTTACAGTCACTTCTGGCTCCTCTTTAAATTCTTCATCATATATTAATGGCGTGCTAAATTTTTCCTTACGTCGCTGTTCAACGACAGGATCCACTTCAAAAATATCTTCATCTTCTTCATGCTTTTTAAATAAGCCTCTAAACATCACTGTTTCCCCCTTTTCTAGAAAAATGAATCTCCAATACTATATTTATCTTTATCTAAAACTAATATACCTCTAATTTGGGGAGCATTAGGCAGTCCTAACTCTCTTGCTGAACAAATCATCCCGTTAGAATCAATTTTACGTAGTTTTGAAGGTTTAATAACCAATCCACTAGGCATAACTGCGCCAATAGTAGCTACTACCACTCTTTGCCCAACTTCAACATTAGGGGCACCACATACAATTTGTGTAGTAGTATTCTTTAAATCAACCTGACAAATATGTAAGTGGTCAGAATCTGGATGTTCTTCCATTGCAGTTACTTCACCAACAATAAAACGAGGTTCTTTGTCTAAGACAACCGGATCAAGTCCGTGAGTTGTTAAAAGTTCATTAAATTTTTCAATTTGATTATCTGAAAAATTAACTAGTCCAGTATTTAATTCTCCCAAATAATTACTAGCATTCAACAAATTAAAACCAAGTATCCTATTTTTACTATCTTTCAATACGACTAAATCATCATATTTATCATAATCAAAGGTCCTACCTTCTCCACATCGTGCTAATAAAATATCACCAACATGTTTTAAATTATAAAATCCATGAAATATCATTCCTATACCTCTTATTTTAACGTATCAATAAACGCCTGTATTTCTTCTTTAGTCTTACGTAACTTACTTACAAAGCGTCCACTTTCTTCTTTATCGTTATAAGCTACAAAAGAAGGAATACCTAAAATATCCTGATCCTTACACAAATCAATCATATTGTCACGATTAATCATATAAAACTTGTATTCAGGATTGGCATCAACAATATCGCCAATGAACGGTTTTACAAACATACAGTCAGGACACCAGTCTGCTGTAAACATTATAATCGTTTTACCTACACGAATATTGTCAAATTCTTCGATTGTTTTAATTTCTACTAATTTATCCATTTTTACGATACCTTGCTACCAATTTATAAATTGGCCCTTTCTCACAAAATTTCCGCTCATACTCAGTCATAATATTGATTTCACTTTCAGGACTGTTATGCAAATCTAAACTAATGTACTCTATATCCATTGGATATTGGTTTAAAGAAATAATCGAATATTCGAACAGTCCACGATTATCACTTTTAAATTCAATATTTCCTTCATCTATTAAAATATCCTTGTATACATCTAAAAATTTACTTGATGTAAGTCGTCTTTTAGCATGCTTACTTTTAGGCCAAGGATCACTAAAATTCAAGAATATTTTATCAACTTCATCTTTTTCAAATACTTGATGCAATTCAATTGCATCGTAATGCATTAAACGCAAATTATTTACTTTTTCTTCACGAGCATTTATCTTATTTATTGCTGCTGCTAAAACACTTGGGTATTTTTCAATACCAACAAAATTTATTTCTGGAAATTGACGAGCATTTTCATAAATAAAATCACCTTTACCCATCCCGATTTCAATATATATTGGATGATTATTTCCAAAAATATCTTTCCATTTATTTTTACAATTTTCCGGCTCCAATATTACAAAAGATTTATTTTCTTTCATAATATCATATGCTTTTGGATTATTTCTTAAACGCATTATTACTCCCCTTTACATATAAAAATATTCTATCATAAATCCTCCATCAAGTCGACTAATTCCTCATTAGATAATTCTCGAAAATCACCCAATGCTAAACTCCTATCCAGTTCAAGATTGCGGATCGATAAGCGTTTTAAATATATTACCTCTTTACCACAAACCTCAACCATCTTTTTTACTTGATGAAACTTTCCTTCAAATATTTCAATTCTAACATCACAACTATCATTGTTTTTATTAATAATTTCTAGGTTGGCAGGTTTACAGTGATAGCCAGTATTTAAAATAATCCCATCTTTAAATGCCTGAATATCTTGTTCATCCATAACTCCCGCAATATTTGCAAAATATATTTTTGAATGATTTCGACTAGGGGCTAATAATTTATGACTAAAATCACCATCATTAGTAATTAACAATAGTCCTTCTGTATCTAAATCCAAGCGGCCGACAGGAAATAAATCATAATTTTCATAGCCCTCAATCAGTTCTAATACTGTAGGATGAAGATTGTCTTTAGTTGCACTAATATATCCCGCTGGCTTATTCAGCATTATATAGACATATGGCCGGTATTCAATCAACTCATCATCAAATACTATTTCATCAATTTCATGATCAACTTTAAAATCATCTTTCTTTATAATCATTCCATTTACTTTTACAAAACCTTTTCGAATCAGTGATTTTACTTCTTTTCTAGTACCAATCCCATAGTTTGCAAGCAATTTATCAAGTCGCATTACCATATAGTTTAATATACCTTTCTTCTTTGTTATTAGATTGTTTATCTGTTGAAAAAGTCAAATAAACCAATACACTAAATTCACTTTTACTAGTAATACCAGATAGATTTACACCCTTATAAATTCCATTGGCTTTATCTACTACTTCAGGAACTAATGAAAAAATATCTTCCTCAAGAATTCCTAAGGTTGGTAGACTTTCATTATCATCACCAGCAACTTTTGCTATTGCTTGTAAATGATACATATTTATTGTCGGTGTGTCAATAATAACATCATACCGATATTTTTTATCTTCAACTTTATTGACTACTAAACGTATATTAAATTCATTTGTAGCATTCAAAAATTCATTATGATTATCTATTTTATTTTCATATTCTTTATATTGTCGATAAAATTTATTATCGTTATTGTCTTTATTTTTGCACCCTATTAAAACTAGGCAACAAATTAGAATCAAAGCAATTTTTTTCATTTTTATCACCTTTTTTATTATATCACGTTTTTATATGTATACAAAAAATAAAACATATAAATGTCTTTTTGTAAAGCTCATACTTATAACAAAAGACATCACAAAAGTTACTTCTTATCTTTTGTGATGTCATATTAAACTTTCTATTTACATTTAAAAGTTTCACAAGCTGTTTCTTGAATATCTTTCGCTTCGTGACATTTACAATTACAAACTGTAATTTCTTTTGCCTCACAATTACAATCATGATTGTAAACACAAGTATCAACGTGACAACATACACCTTTAGCCATGGAATCACCTCCATAAATAGTTTTAACTAAAATACTAAAAGTATGCGAAAAGAAAAGGATAAATATGATTATTTATCCTCGTACTCAATCAAACAGCTAAAACTATATTCTAATTCACTTGAAAAAGTCATTGCCACTTGATAATGCAGCGATAAAATTTTAGGATTTTTCTTTTCCAAAAAATCATTAATTTCATCTTCTAAATCTAACTCGTGTGTTTTTTCAATAATTTTTACTTTCATAAGATAATTATAAAATTTATCTTATTCCTTTTTTGTCATTATTGGTTGATTTCAACTTTAAAAGTACATTCAAAAATCTCACTAGGATTTAGACTAACTACACCCTCTTTATCCTTAAATTCCCCAGTGAAACCAACATAATCACTATGACCTACCCAAGGTTCAATGGCAATTAGTCCACCCACATGTTTAGCTGCCCAAATACCTAAGTGATTAAAACCTTCCATATGGAATACTAAAGATTTATTGTGATTTAATGACTTCAATGATAATGTTTTTGATTTCACGTCCTTTAAAACAATTGCATCATTATCAAATAATTGCTGACGAACAAAAAATCTCTTTTCGTTATCTAAAAACGGTAATGTTATATCTGACATTCCTTTATGTTCAACATCAATAATTTTTTGATTAACAGTCTCATTCTCACTAAATTCTAAATAGTAATCATTACTTGATTCATTTTCCATAAAAGGACAAGCAAATGCAGGATGACCACCAATTTGGAAATAAATAGTCTGACTATCGGTATTAGTAACTTTACAATTACAGCTAAGTACATTCTTATCCAATTTATAAGTTACATCTAACTTAAATAAATATGGATATTGTTTAGCTATTTCCTCATTTGAAATAAGTGTAAAAACTACTTCTTGATCATTAATTTGATTAGCCTCATATTCACTATGACGTGAAAAACCATGTTGAGTCATAGTATAAGTTTTACCATCAATTCGACACTCATTATTTTGTAGCGCACCTACAATAGGAAATAGGATTGGAGCACTATTCGCCCATTGAATTGGATCACGACGCCACATATAATTAATTTGATCATCCTGCCCAACAATTTTAATAATTTCTGCACCTTTATTAGCTAGAGTAACCTCTAAAACTTCATTCTTTAATGTAATCATACTATCCTCCAATTTTTACATTTCCATCAATCATTACAAAATCAACATTAATTTCTTCATCAAACATAATAATGTCCGCTGTTTTGTTAACTGCAATTTCCCCTAAATTAATTAAATTTAAATTTTTAGCAGGATTATAACTAGCTAAATTAACAGCTTCATTAATTGATAAACCTAAATGTTGATATGCATTCTTTACTGCATTATTCATTGCTAAAATACTACCAGCTAAAGTCCCATCTTCTAAACGAGCTGAATTATCTTTAACAAATACAGCTTGATTACCTAATTTATATTGACCATCTTCTAAACCAGAAGCTTCAATAGAATCAGTGATTAAAATCACTTTATCTAAACCTTTAGCCCTTAAAAGCACTTTTGCAGCTGGATAGCTGACATGAATTCCATCTAAAATCAATTCCGCATAAACTTCATCATGTTCCATGATAGCTCCTACTACTCCTGGATTTCGATGTGTTAATGGTGTCATTGCATTATAAGTATGAGTACCTGAAGTTGCTCCAGCTTTAATTCCAACAACTGCTTCGTCATAAGTTGCATTAGTGTGCCCAATACTTACAACCACACCTTCTTTGACTAAATACTCGATTAACTTATCAGAATCCTTTAATTCTGGTGCTAAACTTAATTTTTTTACAATTTTACCATATTCACCAACTAAACTGCTATAATTTTCAGCTGTAGGTTTGATCATAAACTCTTCAGGTTGAGCTCCTTTATATTTTGTATTAAAAAATGGACCTTCCATGTGTACTCCTAGGATTTTACTTCCTCCAACTTTATCCATGTTATCTCCAACATTTTTAATAGCCGCATAAGTATCTTCTTTAGACATCGTCATCGTTGTAGGTAAAATTCCTGTTACACCTGTTTTTACGGCAGTACTTGTAATTGTATCAAGATCTTCAAAAGTGTTATACATTGTATCACTGCCACCACGCCCATGAGTATGAACATCAATAAATCCTGGTGACACATATCTACCTTTTGCATCAATTACTGTTTCATCATCAGGTTGACGATTAGAAATCTCAGTAATCTTTGTATTTTCTACATATACATTTGCATCTACTACTTGATTTTTTAAAATAACTTTCCCGTTTGTTATACAGTATTTCATTTCTTTTAGTCCTCCTATATCTATATAGTATTATAGCACAATTCTATCTAGATGAAACAAATAAGACTCAAATAAAAAGAAGGTGATTTATTGTAGTCCCATTATTTAGGTATTTCAAATGGTGGAGTTCATTTTATTATGGTTAAACTCACAAGATAACAAAAAAATATTGTGTATAAAAAATTTTTGAAAAGAATAAATTCCACAGTCAATATTAAAAAAGAAATTGTTTAGATAATTCACCAATGAAGAATTCCGTTGGAAAAATGAAATTTTTTATGGTTATGAATATACTTTTAGATCGTTATATAATTTAAAGATTGCAATAGAAGAATGTATAAAACAATACTATACTCAAAAAATAACAACAAAATTAAAAGGATCAACTCCTGTACAATACAGGATCAATCCTTATTAATAGCATAACTAAATTAGTGTCCAAGAAATTGACTTCACTTCAATTTGACCTTCTTTTGAATTATTTATCATGATGATTTAAATCATCAATAATTTTTTCGATTTTATTACCATACTCTAAAGAGGTATCGTTAACAAAAATCAGTTCTGGTACTTTACGAATTGTAAGACGTTTAGCTAATAAAGAACGAATAAATCCTTTAGAACGATTTAATGCTTCCATTCCTTTGCGCGTATCAAAGTCTTTTCCTAAGAAAGTCACATATACTTTAGCAATTGATAGATCAGTAGTCGTATCAACTGCAGTAATAGTACAAAAACCTATCTTAGGATCACGTACTTCAACTTGAATGATTTGTGATAACTCGCGTTGAATAATACCATTCATCTTATCCTTTTTAAGAATCATTTAATTCACCTACTTAACTTCGACTTCTTCCATGATATATCCTTCGACAATATCGCCTTCTTTAATATCATTGAAGTTTTCAATACTTAAACCACATTCAAATCCCGCTGCAACTTCTTTAGCATCATCCTGGAAACGTTTTAATGAACCTAATTTTCCTTCATATACAACAACACTATCACGAAGTAAACGGATTCCACAATTACGGCGAATAAAACCATCTGTTACATAACATCCAGCAATATTTCCAACTTTAGAAACTTTAATTACCTGACGAATTTCTGCTTGACCTGTAACAACCTCTTTAATTTCTGGAGCAAGCATACCTTTCATCGCGGTTTCAATCTCTTCAACCATTTTATAGATGATATTGTGTAAACGAATCTCAATTCCTTCTTCTTCAGCCTTTTGACGTACTTTTGCATTTGGACGAACATTAAAACCATAAATAATTGCTTGTGAAGCAGATGCTAATAGAACATCAGATTCTGAAATTCCTCCAGCTGTAGAACGAATAACATTTACTCTTACACCATCAACATCAATTTTTTCTAATGAAGCTTTAACTGCTTCAGCAGTACCTTGGACATCAGCTTTAACAATAATGTTTAAGTCAATCATTTCGCCCTCTTTGATTTGAGAGTATAAATCATCTAATGATAAGGCAGCTCCTGAACTACGCTCTTTATCTTGTTTCGCTTTTAATCGTGTTTCACCAACACTACGAGCTTGTTTTTCGTTTTCAAAAGCCATAAACTTATCACCAGCGACTGGAACGTCATTTAAACCCGTAATTTCAACTGGAGTAGCGGGAAGTGCTTCTTTAATAATTTTTCCACGATCATCAAGCATTTGACGAACACGTCCAAATGATGTTCCAACTACAATTGGATCTCCCGCTCTTAAAGTACCATTTTCAACAAGTAACGTTGCAACTGGTCCACGCCCCTTATCTAGTTTACCTTCAACTACACTGCCATATGCATAACGATTAGGATTTGCTTTTAAATCTGCTAATTCTGCAACAACAGTTAAAGTTTCTAGCAATTCTTCAATTCCAATTCTTTTTTTAGCAGAAATTTCACAGTATACTGTATCTCCACCCCAATCTTCAGGAAGCAGACCATGCTCAGCCATTTCTCCTTTGATTCTTTCAGGATCGGCACCTTCTTTATCAATTTTATTAATCGCAACGACAATTGGTACACCTGCTGCTTTTGCATGATCAATTGCCTCTTTTGTTTGTGGCATAACACCATCATCAGCTGCTACTACAATAATAACAATATCAGTTACTTGAGCTCCACGAGCACGCATAGCAGTAAATGCTTCATGGCCCGGTGTATCTAAGAAAGTAACTTTTTTTCCATTAACTTCAACTTGATAAGCACCGATATGTTGTGTAATCCCACCAAATTCACCTTCTACAACCGCAGACTTTCTGATTGTATCTAACAATGTAGTTTTACCATGATCAACATGTCCCATAATTGTAACTACTGGACAACGAGGCTGTAAATCCTTCTCATCATCCTGAATATCAATTTCCTCAAAATTCACTTCACTAACTTCAACATGTTTTTCGACTTCAAAACCATATTCAAGACAAATTAATTCTACTTGCTCATCATTTAAAGATGAATTAATAGTTACCATCGTTCCTAATAGAAACAATACTTTAATAACATTGGCAGGCGTTTGTCCAATTTTATCAGCTAATTGACCAACAGTAATACCTTCTTCATAAACAATGACACCATCTTTAGCAACTATTTCTTCTTTTTTGGTCGGAAAATTAGACTTTAATTGTTTCTTTCTTGGCGCACCTTTTTTATTTTTTGTTTGTTTATTTTGTTTTGCCATATGTTCACCCTCCTATCTTTTCTTTTAATATTTTAGCAAATCCAGTATCCTGGATACCAAGTGCTACTCGATTTTTTTTACCGATTGCACTGGATAGTTCATCAATAGTACAAGCTATAACATACTCAACTTTATAACTTGTACATTTATCGGTGATCTTTTTTTTAGTATTGTCACTAGCGTCGCTAGCAATAATAACAAATTCTACTTCGTTACTTCTAATCTTTGTGATTAAAGTTTCACCAGTAACGATTTTTCGAGCTCGCGCAGCCAAGCCAAGTGTATTTAAATAATTATTCATCCGCAAATTTTTCCAGTTCTACGAAAATTTCTTCAGGAATTTCAACCTGCAAAGCCCGAGCTAAAACTTTTTTCTTTTTTGCTAACACGAACGCTTCATGACTACGTTTCAGATAAGCTCCTCGTCCATTCATCTTACCAGTTGGATCGACAGCTACTTGACCTTCTTTATTACGTACGATTCTGATTAATTGTTGTTTTGGCAACTGTTCACCCGTTGCTAAACATTTTCTTAAAGGGATTTTTCGCAATTTAATCACTCCTTAATCTTTATCATAGTATTCATCATATTCATCGTAATCGATTTCTTCATCATATTTACTATATTCATCATCTAAATCTTCAAAATCTTCGTATTCAATAACCTTTTTCGATTGAGTAGGTTCTTCTTCAACCTCAACAACTTCTTCGATTTCTGGTTCTTCTGCAACTTCAACAGCTTCTTCCACAACAGCTTCCTCAACTGCTTCATCTAACATTTCTTGAGCAAACTCTTCTTCAAAACTAGCATCAACAGGTGATGATTCTTCTGTATTATTAACTGTTTGAAGATCAATTAAACCAAGTTCAACAGCCTCACTAACAGATTTAATATCAATCTTCCAACCTGTTAAACGTACTGCTAAACGAGCGTTTTGACCACGCTTACCGATAGCTAAAGATAATTGATCATCTGGTACAACTACTAAAGCACTGTGATTTTCTTCATTAATAGATACCCACTTAACATCAGATGGACTCAAGGCATTAGAAATAAAGACAACCGGATCACTATTCCATAAAATAATATCAATCATCTCACCATTTAACTCATCAACTACATTTTTAACTCGACTTCCCTTTGGTCCAACACAAGAGCCAATTGGATCAATATTTTCATTACTAGTATAAACAGCAACCTTACTTCTTTCACCTGGTTCCCGTGAAACTGCTTTGATTTCAACTGTTCCATCATATACTTCAGGTACTTCTAATTCAAATAATCTCTTAACAAAACTCGGCTCTGTCCGGCTAACAACAATATGAGTTCCTTTAGTTCCACGATCAACATCGCTAACATACACTTTTAAATGTTGACCCTCATTTAATTTTTCACCAGGAATTTGTTGATTAGAAGCTAAGAAAGCTCCTGTTTTACCAATATTTACAATTGCAAATTTATCCTCAACACGATCAACGATACCTGTGATGATATCATCTTTTTTATCTGCAAATTCGTTATAAAGTGTTTCTTTTTCAGTTTCGCGAATCTTTTGTCTAAATAATTGTTTTGTTTGAATAGCTGCCAAACGTCCAATATGTTCGATATCGGCTTCAGTTTCAACAACATCTCCAATTTGATAATTAGGATTGATTGCTTGAGCTTCTTCTAGAGATAATTCAATATCTTCATCATCTAGATCATCAACAACTGTTCGAAGTTCAAATAATCTAAACTTTCCAGTTTTTTCATTAATTTCAACACGGACATTAGCATCAGGGTTTAAATAATTTTTCTTATATGCTTTACCAATAGATTCTTTAAGCATTTCTAAAAAGACATCTTTTTCAATCCCTTTTTCTTCAATTAATAAATTTAGTGCATCCATGAATTTTTTACTTGCCACTTTTTTATCCTCCTAAAATTTCACAGCTAGTCTTATAAATTTAATATTGCTATAGTCAATTTTAATTCTTTTCTTAATATTCTTAACTAAATATTCAAATTCAATCGTTTCATCTTCAATTGTTTTAATAAATCCTTCCACTTCATCCATTCCAGCAGTTGGATTAATGAATTTAGCGTAGACATACTTACCTACTGAAGCTTTAACTTGCTCAAAAGTCTTTAAGGGCTTTTCTACACCTGGTGAAGAAACTTCTAAATAATATTCTCCTTTGATCGGATCTTCTTCATCCATCTTTAAACTAATTGCTTCACTAACTGCTACACATGTGTCCATGTCTAGGGAACCTTCATTTTTTTCAACAAAAATGCGAAGATACCATTCGCCATTTTCCTGAAGGTATTCAATATCATCAAGATATACATCATTATTTTCTAAAATTGGTTTTATCAGTGTTTTAATCGTATCTAAAAGTTCCATTCTTTCACCTCTATTCAATAATAAAGAGTGGGTCACCCCACTCGCTTCTCTATGAAACTAAATAAATAATACCACATTTTTTTAATTATTGCAACTACTTAGAAAAGTGAAAGTTGATTACGCTCCTGCATTCCATTAAAAACCCCCATTTTAGATAGTGTTTTAATATGTGAATTGTTCAACTTTGTTCGTTTAATAACATCTTCTTTAGATAAAAACGGACCATCTGCTCGAGCATCTACAACTGTTTTAGCTACTGATTCACCTAATGCATCAATTGCACTAAACGGTGGAATCAACCCTTTTTCATCGTTTGGATCTAATATAAACTTGCTAGCTTGTGAATACTCTAAACTAACTGGATTAAAATGGAATCCCCGCTCAATCATTTCTAGTGCGATTTCAAAAATATCCCATAATCCTTCATCTTTGTTTGAAGAACTCCGTTCAGCTCTTAACTGCGTTATTTCAGCTCGTCTTGCCATGATAGCATCTTTACCTTGTACAAGTGTTTCAATATCATAAAAATCACATCTTGTTGTAAAATAAACAGCATAATATTCTCGTGGATAATATAATTTCCACCAAGCTACTCGAATTGCAGATAATACATAGGCAGCAGCATGAGCCTTAGGGAACATGTATTTAATTTTTTTACAAGAATCAATATACCACTGCGGTACATTGTATTCTTTCATTAGTTCTTCATATTTTTTTTCTGGGAAAACTACCGGTGACTTACCTTTACGGACACATTCCATGATATCGAAAGCATCCTTGTTTGGCAAACCTTTTTCAATCAAATAAACCATAATATCATCACGACATCCAATTACTTCAGAAAGTGTACAAGTCCCAGATTTAATTAACGTTTCAGCATTTCCTAAATATACATCAGTTCCATGTGATAGCCCCGAGATAATAACTAAATCATTAAATGTTTTAGGTTGGGTTTGATCTAACATTCCACGTACAAATGAGGTACCAAATTCAGGAAGCCCTAAAGCTCCATTTTTGCAACCAATAAAATCAAGATTACATCCTAATGCCTCACTGCTAGTAAACAAACTCATAACTTTTTTATCGTTAGTTGGAATATCCTTAGGATCAACACCTGTCAGATCTTGCAAAAATCGTGTTACAGTCGGATCGACATGGCCTAAAATATCAAATTTCAAAACATTATCATGAATAGCATGGAAATCGAAGTGAGTTGTTTTCCACGCAGCATTTAGATCATCTGCCGGAAATTGATACGGTGTAAAATCAAATACATCCATATCCCCTGGAATAACGATGATCCCACCAGGATGCTGTCCTGTTGTTCTTTTAACACCACCACAGCCGGCTGCGATTCGCTCTAATTCAGCAGAACGAATTGTTTGATCAGTCCCCATTAATTCAGCATATCCTTTTGCATATCCATAAGCTGTTTTTTCTGCTACTGTCGAAATCGTTCCTGCTCTAAAAACATGATCTTCACCAAATATTTCTTTAGTAAAAGCATGTGCATTAGCTTGATATTCACCTGAGAAATTTAAATCAATGTCCGGTACTTTATCAGCGTTAAATCCAAGGAAGGTCTCAAATGGAATATTATGTCCTTCACCCTTCATTATTTTACCGCATTTAGGGCACACTTTATCTTCCAAATCATAGCCATCAGCCACAATTCCTTCTTCTAAAAATTCGCTATGCGAACAATGGAGGCATACATAGTGGGGCGGTAACGGATTTACCTCTGTTATTCCTGACATTGTTGCAACAAATGAAGAACCAACAGATCCCCGAGAACCTACTAGATAGCCATCATCATTTGATTTTTTTACTAATAGATGAGAAATATAGTAAATGACCCCAAAGCCATGCTTGATGATATTACTAAGTTCTTTTTCAAGGCGCTTTTCAACAATTTGCGGTAACGGATTACCATATGTCTTATGCGCAGTATCGTAACAAATCTTCTTTAGATTTTCGTCTGCACCATCTATCTTAGGCGTGAACAATTTATCATGCACTGGTTTGATTTCCTCAACCATATCAGCAATTTTATTTGTATTTGTAACAACATATTCAAATACTTCGTCTTGTGGTAAATAAGGATAACCTTCTAACATTTCATTAGTTGTTCTCAAATATTGGCAGGGATTTTTAGCCTTAGGATTGCGTCGATCACACAGCGGATGAGCACGGTGACCAATTCCAATCGTCGGATTAGAGATAAAAACATCTCTAAAAATTTTATCACGAACTTCTAAAAAGTGAACATCACCAGTTGCTACAATTAATTTATCTAGTTTTTTTGCACAATCAATAATCCGATGTAAAGATTTGATTAACTCATCAGTATCTTGCAATTTTCCACGATCAACTAAGTGATAGTAGTCCTCAAGTGGTTGAATTTCAATATAGTCATAAAATTCCATGGCCCGTTCTAATTTTTCATCAGATAAGTTCAGAGCCGCCTCAAAAACATCACCGTTATAGCAACTGCTGCCATATAATAAGCCTTCTCGATAATGTTCTAAACGTTCTTTAGGAATTCTTGATCCATTATGAAAATATTTAGTATTTGCTTCACTAACCAATTTAAACATATTTTTTAAACCAGCTTTATTTAACGCCAATGCGGTCATATGATAAGGATAAACAATTTTATAAACATCATCCCCTGTTAATTCACACAAGTCTAAAAGATTATATTTACCGCTTTGCATAATTTGATGTAACATCATGTTAAAAACATCACCTAATACTTCAGCATCATAATCAGCACGGTGAGCCACTTCATCATCATAATTTACTCGATAACTGCGGCACACATTCCCCAATCGATACGATTTCATCGGTTTCAAAATTGCTCGTGCTAAAGCCAATGAATCGATAATTGGGTTCGTAATTTCAGGCATATTATTTCGCCGTAAATTCTCATTTAAAAATCCAATATCAAAATTAGCATTATGAGCGACTAAAATACAATCATCAAAAAATTCTATAATTCTAGGCAATAATGCATCAATCGTCGGTTCATTACGTACCATATCATTAGTAATGCTAGTTAAATTAGTGATTCTTGAGGAAATGCTCTTCCCTGGATTCACAAACATTTGCAGTCGATCAATTACTTCTCCATTTTTAATTTTGACAGCTCCAAATTCTGTAATCCCATCGTGAATAACTGATAGACCTGTTGTTTCCAAGTCAAAAGAAACATAGGTTGCATGTTCAATTGAGGTATCTATTTCGTTATAAACAATATTCAAAATCGGTTCGATCATATTGAATTCAACACCATAGATCATTTTAATTCCTGCTTTTCCAGCTGCCATTTGAGCTTCAGGAAAAGATTGGACATTACCATGATCAGTTACAGCAATTGCTTTATGTCCCCAGCTTGCTACAGCGTTAATATATTGGGTAATTGTTCCAACCCCATCCATCGCTGACATTTTTGAATGTGTATGTAATTCCACTCTTTTTGCTTCACTAGTATCTTTACGTGGTGCTGGGCTCTTAATCACTTCAACCTCGCGAGCCATCATAACTGTTTCGCGTGCAAAGCTATCAAAACGGGCTTCACCTCGAACTTTTACCCAAACTCCGCCTTTACCGATAACTTTTAATTCTTCTAACGAGTTATTAGAATTGTTTTCAAAACGTTTAACAATAATTGAATCAGTATAATCTGTAACCCATAAACTTTGAATATGTTTTCCCGCTCTTGTTTTAATCATTTCTGTTTTAAAAACAAAGCCTTTTATTACAATATTATTATCCATTGTCTGATTAGTAATCTCTTCAATTTTCATATCGATTGCTGCATTTTTTTGACGATAATTATTCTTATAATTATTTTGTTCTGACGCCGGTTTATCTGGCTTTTGGATTAAAGAAAGGTCAATTTCAACTGGTTCATAAGCTTCCATCTCTTCTTTAATATCTTTAAATACATCGTTTTCTTCATCAATATAAAAATCAAAATTTTTATCGATACCTACATCATTGAACATATCTTCAATTTGTGCTCTTAACTGACGTAATTGTTCTAACTGAATTTCATTACATGTTTCTACTCTAATAACTTTATCTTCGATTTTAAAACTTTCAACTGTTAAAGTAGCACAAACAGGATAATCTTTTTTTAATTTTTCTAAAAGGTATCCGGTATATAATAATAATTCATTTTGATTAAAAAATTCAGTTTCATAACTAATTTTATATTTAGTAGGATAAGGAAAATTATCGCGGTTATTTATTAATAATTGATACTCCTCAAATGGCAAAATCTGATTAAACACTAAGTGAAAAGTATAACTATTATCTCTCGCTACAACAACTTTACTGATTTTTCCTTCTTTTAAAATATTAGCTTGGCTTTCAATCTTTAAATTTTTTAATAATATTAATAATTTATTTTCCATCAAATCATCCTTCATTATTCTTATCAATATAACACTCAAACATTATAGCATAAAAAAAGGGAAAATTAATTCCCTTTATCCAAATATTCTAGAAATATCATTAAAGGTTACAAAGATCATTAGACCAAAAACAAGGGCTAATCCAGCAATTTGTAAACCATATTTAACCTTTAACGGTAATTCACGCCCGATTACTCTTTCAACCACAGCAAAGATAACTTGACAACCGTCTAAACCAGGAATAGGCAATAAATTGAACATTCCAATATTAGTCGATAATAAAGCTAGCAATGTTAATAATTGACTAATTGATCCTGTTTCAGTAATTTGAGCCGTTACGTTGTAAATTCCCGCTGGTCCTGACAATTGTCCAATTGTATTAGCGGAGTCTGTAAATAGCTTACCTAATGTTGTAAAAATCAACAGCGCCATCTCTACAAATTTAGTTACCCCATAATTAATAGCTTCAAAAAAGCTTAAATTTCTTGTTGCTGGAGTCAAACCCATTGTGTATGAATTAGAATCACTATTATATTTTGCATTAACTTCTTTAGTAATTGTTTTACCATCACGGACCAATTCAACTTGCAACATTATTGTAGCACTTTTTGATTTAAGATTATCATTATTCAACACTTCACGAATGTCTGCAAAAGATGCAATAATATTTTCATGACCATCATAAGTAATTTTAGAAATAGTATCTCCCGCCTCAAGGCCTGCAATCATTGCGGGACTGTCCGAAGTAACTTTCCCGATTTCAGGTGTATTAGTTTGAACATCTATTACACAATAAACACCAATTAAAATTACTAATGATAGAACAAAATTCATAAAGACTCCGGCTAAAAAAACAACACACTTTTTCCAGCAGCTAATGCCCTTTAAAGTACGCTCAATTGGAACATCTTTAAATTCCTCAATATCATTATCAGCCTCTCCAGCCATTGATACAAAACCACCAATTGGTAAAGCTCTGATTTCATATTCTGTCTCACCTTTTTTGCGCGAAAATATCTTTGGTCCCATCCCAATTGAAAATTCACTACAATAAACCCCAAACGATTTAGCCGTAATAAAATGTCCTAACTCATGGATCAGCACAACGATTCCAAGAATCAAAATAAAAACGACAATATTAATTAATGTCTGCATTAATCTTCTCCTATCTCTTTTAAAACAAAGTTTCGAGCCCAAGCATCGATTTCAATCAACTGTTCAAGTGTTGGATTTTTGACTAACTGATGTTTATTCAATGCTTTCTCAACTAAATTTTCAATTTCAAGAAACTCAATTTTACCATTTCTAAATAGCTCATTTGCTTGTTCATTTGCACCATTTAACACACACGGCATACTTCCACCACTTTTGCCGGCTTGATAAGCTAAAGCTAATGCTCTAAAACGTTCAAAATCTGGCTTTTTAAATGTTAATGATGCAATCTTTGCTAAATCAAGACTTTCACCACCAATTAAATAATCACGTTCTGGATAAGTTAAAGCATATTGAATTGGTAACCGCATATCTGGATTGCCTAATTGTCCGATAATTGAAGTATCCACAAATTCAACCATCGAATGAATGATGCTTTCAGGATGAATTAAAACTTCAATTTGATCATAATCCACGTCAAATAACCATTTTGCTTCCATTACTTCCAACCCTTTGTTAAATAAAGTTGCAGAATCAATTGTAATTTTAGCTCCCATTGACCAATTCGGGTGATTTAATGCTTCTTTAACAGTTACACCTGCTAATTCATCACGTTGCTTATCACGAAAGCTGCCACCACTAGCAGTTAAAATAATCTTCTTAATTTTATTGTGTTCTTCGCCATTTAATGATTGAAAAATAGCAGAGTGTTCACTATCAACCGGTAGAAGTTTGACGCCATATTCTTTTACCAGTTCAGTAATTATATGCCCCGCTACGACTAAAGTTTCCTTATTCGCCAAAGCTATATCTTTTTTTGCTTTAATTGCTTCAATTGTTGGGACTAAACCAGCAAATCCGACAATTGCATTTAATACAATCTCAATCTCTGGTAAAGTTGCAATTTCTATCAATCCACTTTCACCATAAACAACTTTAAGATCAGGATATTTTTCTTGAAGATATAAAGCATCTTCTTTTTTTACCATACAGATATACTCAACATCAATCATTGCTAAAATTTCCTCAACCTTAGCCACATTATACCCTGCTGCCATTGCTGTAATCTTAAACTGTTCAGGATGATTCATTACAACATCAACTGTCTGCATTCCAATTGATCCAGTAACTCCTAATACTGTAATTTTTTTCATTTTATAACCTCACCATTACTAAAAAGAAACTAAAAACTATTGCATTAAATAAAATACTATCAATACGATCTAATATGCCACCATGTCCAGGTAATAAATTAGAGTAATCTTTTACTCCAAAATGACGTTTCACAGCACTAAAAACTAGATCACCAATTTGACTAGTGAAAGTTAAAACGAAAAATGCTGCAATTAAAATCACATTATTTTCTAACAAACCTAAATAACTAGCATACCCAACTGATAGTAAAGTCCCAAGCAGCACCCCACCGATTGATCCTTCTATTGTTTTCTTTGGAGATAATCGAGGAATCAACTTGTGTTTACCAAAAAAAACTCCTGCAAAATATGCGCCTGTATCACTACCGTAAGTAGCTAACGCAAGCAATAAAATATATTGAAAACCATATACATCACGAAGTGACATTAAAGCATGTAAACCAGCACATATTAGTACCCCCATCGTAAAAATATAACTAGTGCGTTCAATTGTCAAGGTGTCATCAAAAATTGTTGCTCCAAATAAGACAATCAAATAGATTAAGATTCCATAAGAAGCTAAAAATAAATCATCCTGGTCAAATAAAAAACCATAGATAAAAAATCCACAGACGATTGGATATAAATACATTTTTATTTTTGGACGAGTGCATATATGTAACATCTCATACACTGCCAATGCTAGAATCACTCCAATCAAGCCTTTAAAATAATATCCCCCAAATATAACACAAGGAACAGCAACCAGCATCAAACAGATTGCCGTAATAATTCTTTCTTTCATTATTTTAATCCTCCAAAACGACGATCACGATTTTGGTACATCCAAATCGCTTTATCAAGTTCATTTTCATTAAAATCGGGCCATAAAACATCTGTAAAAATAAATTCTGCATATGCTAATTGCCATAACAGGAAATTCGACAAACGTTGTTCCCCGCTAGTTCTAATCATTAAATCAACTTCCGGTAGATCCTTAGTCATCAACTCATCATTAAAGACAGTTTCATTAATTTCATTTACACCTAATTCACCAGCTTTTACTTTCATTGCTAGTTTTTTTGTTGCTTCTAAAATTTCATCACGTCCACCATAAATAAAAGCAAAACATAATTTTAGACCAGTATTATTTTTAGTCTTATCAATTGCAGAGTTAATAATATCTTGAGTTTCTTTAGGAGCCATTTCTAAATGTCCGATTGTACAGATTTTTACATTATTTTCTATCAGTTCTTTCATATACAATTCAAAGAAATCTTTTGGTAATTTAAAAATATACTGTACCTCTTGCTCTGGTCGTGCAAAATTTTCGGTTGAAAAAGCATATACAGTCATAGCTTTGACTCCTAACTTATTACAATGCAAAGCAACATCTCGAATTGTTTTAGTCCCCTCATGATGTCCATAAGTGCGTGGCATCTTCCTTTTTTTTGCCCAACGACCATTTCCATCCATAATAAAAGCTATATGTTGAGGAATATTATCTTTATCAAGAACATGATAATTAAATTCTTCATTCTTCTTTTTCTTAAAAAACATTTGTCGTCCTCCTGTTTAACTATTCGAGATTATACCATAAATTCATTACAAAAAAAAGCCTAAGCAACATTGCTAGACTTAATCATCCTAGTACATATAAATTATTTATTTAATTTACTACATTAAAATAAGAAAATATACACCTTCATAACGATTATGGTCTTTACAGCTTTTTATAATTCCAGCATCTGATTGCCTGTTCTAATGTCTTTCCTTTGTTATTTTTAAAGAAATCAGAATATATGTATTATATTCAAATTTTTTATCAATTACAGTTTTTGTTGACTTTTTTGCTTCTAAAATCTCATAATATGCTTTAATTGCATCAGATATATTTTACCAGTGTTCGTCTTCAACCATTTTTGAAATGGGACGTTAAAAGAAAAAGTTTTGTCTATTTTTTCTTTAAAGAAAACACGATGTTTTTGTGAACAAACAAAATTTTCTTCAATTTTACTATCTTCTGTTATAATTCCTATTTGACATTTACTTTTATTCGAACTTATCAAATCCGAAATATTACCAGTATCTAAAAAATAACCAATTCTCTCTGTAATTTCCACTTTACCACCACTCATAGGTAATCCATTAACTCGACAAAATGCCACAGGCTCTTCTTTTAAATAATAGTAGCTACGAAATATTTCGCTATCTAAATTTCAATCCGAACATGGTCTTTTATGCATATATTTTCTTCTTTCTAAATAAATTAGATAAAATGGGCGTTTAAAACGCCCATCTAATTATACAGTCATGATATCTTTTTCTTTTACTTTTGCAATTTCATCAATTTCTTTAACAAATTTATCTGTTAATTTTTGAACTCTTTCTTGACCAGCTTTGATTTCGTCTTCACTACCATCTGTTTTCTTAATTTCATCATTACTGTCACGGCGAATATTGCGAATTGACACCTTAGCATTCTCCGCAAATTTCCAAACATTTTTAGCAAACTCTTTACGACGTTCTTCAGTTAAAGCGGGAACCATAATACGAATAATCTCACCATCGTTTTGTGGAGTAAGACCTAAATCCGCTTCATAAATGCCATGTTCAATATCTTTAATACTTGATTTGTCATAAGGTTTAATAACTAATTGACGGCCTTCTACTACCGAAATACCAGCAATTTGATTCACTGGAGTTGGTGAACCATAATAGTTAACCATTACTCGATCAAGCATATTAGGATTTGCACGACCAGTTCTAACAGATGATAAATCACGTTGGAAAGATTCAATCGTCTTTGTCATTCTTTCATTTGTATCATCTAAAATCATATTTATCATTTTATTTTCCTCCTGAGATTGTTGTTCCGATATCATCGCCATTACATGCTTTAGCAATGTTTCCGTCTACAGACATATTAAATACACATAAATCAATATTATTGTCTTTACATAAAGTGATAGCTGTTTGATCCATGATTTTTAAATCTTTTTGTAATACATCAAAATACGAAATAGTATCGAAGCGAATTGCATTAGGATCAACTTTTGGATCAGCTGAATAAACTCCGTCTACCCCGTTTTTAGCCATTAGGATAACATCTGCGTTAATTTCTGCAGCTCTCAAAGCAGCTGTTGTATCTGTTGTAAAAAAAGGACTTCCTGTTCCAGCTCCAAATATTACTACTCGCCCCTTTTCTAAGTGACGAATTGCTCGTCTTCTAATATATGGTTCAGCAACTTGACGCATTTCAATCGCTGAAAGAACACGAGTTGGAACGCCAATGGCCTCCAATGCATTTTGAACAGCTAAACCATTCATTACAGTAGCCAGCATTCCCATATAGTCAGCACTTGAACGATCCATTCCCATATCAGCACCAGTTTTACCACGCCATAGGTTCCCGCCGCCACAAACAATTGCAATCTCAACTCCTAAATCTTTGGCATCTTTAATTTGACGAGCGATATCTGCTACTGTATGAGCGTTGATACCAGTTTTATCATCTCCAGCCAATGCTTCACCACTTAATTTCAATAATACCCGATTATACTTCATATTAATCTCCTTATTTATATTTTATAAAAAAAGATTTATGCTTAAATTCGCACATCATTATCAGCTAATAATGATTACTTTTTCCTCTAAAAAATTTATCATATTTTCGTCGTTTAGTCAAGGTACATTCCTAGTCGAATGACGCTTATCCAAAGAAAAAACACTATCTAATGATAGTGTTTTAAAAGTTATTATTTTGCGTTCATTTGAGCAGCAACTTCTTCAGCAAAGTTTTCTTCTTTCTTTTCGATACCTTCACCAACTTGGAATCTAACCATATTGATTACTTTACCTTCACCTAAGAATTTAGCTACAGTTTCATCCGGATTTTTAATGAATTCTTGATCAACTAAGCACATTTCTTTTAAGTTTTTATTTAATCTACCTTCAACCATTTTTTCAATAATATTTTCTGGTTTAGGTTTAGCAGCTGCTGCGTTTTCTTCCATTGCTTGAGCTTTTAATACAGATAATTCATGATCTAAAACTTCAGCAGGAATTGCAGTTCTATCAATATATTTAGGATCAGAAGCAGCAACATGCATAGCCACGTCACGAGCCTTATCTTCAGTAGAATTAGCAACTTTAACAATTGCAGTCATTTTTCCACCCATATGAGAATAAGCACCAAATACTTCGTCAGCAGTTTTAGTTAAAACTTCGAATCTTCTGAAACTTAATTTTTCTCCAATTTTACCGCTAGCTTCAGCGATAACAGTTTCTAATTTTTTACCATCTACTTCAGTGTTTAATGCAGCTTCTAAATCAACAGGTTTATTAGCAGCAACAACTTCAGCGATATTTTTAACTAACCCTTGGAATTCAGCGTTCTTAGCAACGAAGTCAGTTTCTGAGTTAACTTCAACAATTGCAGCAGTATCCCCATCTAATACGAAAGCAGTTAAACCTTCAGCAGCGATACGATCAGCTTTTTTAGCAGCTTTTGCGATTCCTTTTTCTCTTAACCAGTCAAATGATTTTTCGATGTCACCATCACAAGCTTCCAAAGCTTTTTTACAATCCATCATTCCAGCACCAGTTTTTTCACGTAATTCTTTTACTAAACTTGCAGTAATTGCCATTTTAATTTTCTCCTTTATTTGTTTTTTTTATTAAAAAGGGAAAAGCTTTGCTTTCCCTTATTTTACAGAATTATTTTCCTTCAGTTCCAGCTGTGTTATCTTTATTTGGTCTAGGAGCATTATTTCTTCTAGGATTAGGTCTTCCACCTTTATTTCTAGGTGCTCTTCTTTGATTATTTTCAACTGAAGTGATTGCATCGTTCATAGATACTTCTTTATCATCTTCATCTTTAACATATGCTACAGTTAATGGTTCATTTTTAGCTTCACAAATTGCATCAGCCATTGCAGCAACAATTAATTTTACTGCTCTAATTGCATCATCATTAGCTGGGATTACATAATCAACTTCATCAGGATCACAGTTAGTATCAACGATACCGAATACAGGGATACCTAAGATTTTAGCTTCTGCTACAGCATTATGTTCAGCTTTAGGATCTACTACGAATAAAGCATTTGGTAATCTTCTCATTTCTTTGATACCACCTAAGTTCTTTTCTAACTTAGCAGCTTCTTTTTTAAGTAAGATTACTTCTTTTTTAGGCAATAAATCAAAAGTACCATCAGCTTCCATTTTTTCTAATTCAATTAATCTTCTAATTCTTTTTTGAATTGTTTTGAAGTTTGTTAAAGTTCCTCCTAACCAACGAGAGTTAACATAGAAACTTTCTGAACGAATAGCTTCTTCTTTAACAGCTTCTTGAGCTTGTTTTTTAGTACCAACAAATAATACTTTTCCACCTTTAGCAGCGATTTCATTCATTGCTTTATAAGCATCATCGATTTTTTTAGATGATTTTTGCAAATCAATAATATAAATCCCGTTTCTTGATGTGAAAATGTATGGAGCCATTTTTGGATTCCATCTTTTTGTTTGATGTCCAAAATGAACACCTACTTCTAATAATTTTTTCATTGAAATTACTGACATTGTAACTTCCTCCTTTTGTTTTTTTCCTCCATTATTTCGAACATTTATCACCTTACGGCACTAGATAAATGAATTCATAATGTGTGTATTTTTCATACCTGAAACATTTTATCATAGATTTTTCAATCATACAAGCATATTTTTCATCATTTTAACTTGAATTATTCAATATTTCGTGGATGTGCTTTTAAATATACCTCTTTTAAATGATCTCTTGAAATATGTGTATAAATTTGAGTGGTTGATAAGTTTTCATGACCTAACAACTCCTGAACAGTTCTAATATCTGCTCCTGCATTTAATAAATGTGTAGCAAAGGAATGTCGAATTGTATGAGGATGAATTTTTTTGGTTGAATCATAAAGTCGCATTATTCGATCTACTATGTTTTCTACTCCTCGGTTAGTTAGAGGATTACCGAATTTATTAACAAAGACGAAATTATGCCCCTCATTTTTTATCATTAAATTTTCACGAGCTTCTTGTATGTATTTAATCAACCATTCTCCAGCATAATCATGAAATGGAACATAACGATCTTTATTCCCTTTTCCATGAATAAATAATACCATTTGATTAAAATCTATATTTGAAAGTTGTAAATTTACAACCTCTGAACACCGCAAGCCTGATGCATACATTAATTCCATCATCGCTTTATTACGAATTCCCAGATCATCTTTTGTTTCAATACTATCTAATAGTCCTAGGATTTCTTCAGGAAAAAGAAAATCCGGATTACGCTTTGCAACTTTTTGGGATTCAATAAGCAAAAAAGGATTATCATTTATTAACTCTTCTTTTAATAAATAGTTAAAAAAACTTCTTAACGCACTGAGTTTATGATTAATTGTTGTTTTAGAAAGATTTTTTTCATATAGCTTAGTAAGATATCCACGTAGCATTGCATAACTCACATCATTATAATCATCAATAGATTCTTCAATAAGAAATTGTTTGAAATGATCGATCTGACGCTTATACGATTCTATTGTTTTATCAGCATAGTGACGCTGATATTGTAAATAATCAAGATATTGTCGGAAATATTTATCCAAGGTTGTTTTCATCAACAAATCCCTTCATTGTTTCCAACGCTCTTGATGCATAAGCAGCTTTACGTTCTTTTTTCTTGATTCGTATTGGAAAATCTGGCAAAATTCCAAAATTAGCTTTCATTGGTTGAAAATCTTCTTTCGAGGCATTAGTTATATAATTAGCCAACGCTCCCATAACAGTATTCTCCGGAAAAATCAAAGGCTCTTTATCTTCTAATAACCGGATCATGTTTATTCCGGCAGCCATACCACTTTGAGCAGATTCTACATATCCTTCTACTCCAGTAATTTGACCTGCCATAAATATATTAGAATAATTTTTTAACTGGTATGTCTTTAATAGATGTTTTGGTGAACAAATAAAACTATTTCGATGCATTACTCCATATCGAACAAAACTTGCATTTTCAAGTCCTGGAATCATTTGAATAATTCTTTTTTGTTCAGGCCAAGTTAGATGTGTTTGAAAACCAACAATGTTATATAAACTTGCTTGGACATTGTCTTGTCTTAACTGCACAACAGCATAAGGGCGCGTCCCATCCGGCGCAGTAAGTCCAACTGGTTTCATCGGTCCAAATAACAACGTTTGTTTTCCACGGCGAGCCATTTCTTCAAAAGGCATACAGCCTTCAAAAAATTTTTCTTCAAAATCTTTAGGTTTAACAACTTCCGCATTGACTAGGGCATCATAAAAAGCATTGAATTGTGCTTCATTCATAGGACAATTAATATATTCATTATCCCCTTTATCGTAGCGAGATTTATAATACGCAATTGCAAAATCAATGCTTTCTTTTGCAATGATTGGTGCTGCTGCATCAAAAAAATAAAAATAATCTTCCCCTAACTTTTCTTTAATTGCTGTTGCAAGAGCATCACTTGTCAAAGGACCAGATGCGATAATTGTGTAACCTGCAGGAAATTCTTTTGCCTCTTCATGAATTACTTCAATCAAGGGATGACTCTGAATGTACTCCGTTATCGCTTGAGAAAAATTATTACGGTCAACTGCAAGTGATCCTCCCGCTGGGACTTGATGTTTTCTAGCATATTTAATAATGAGACTATCCATCATTTCCATCTCTGCCTTTAAAACACCGACCGCATTTCCAGTCCCATCAGCACGAAGTGAATTAGAGCAAACCAGTTCTGCAAAATTACCGCTATGATGAGCTGGGGTCATCTTTTTAGGACGCATTTCATACAGTCGAACTTTATATCCTCTTTTTACTAATTGATGACAGGCTTCCACACCAGCCAGACCTGCTCCAATTACATTTACAATTTTTTCCATTTTATCACCTTTTCTAATTTTATCATTTCTATTTTGAAAACAAAAGTAGAACTTTCGTTCTACTTTATGATTGTCTTACATTTCGGGTAATTTGAACAAGCTTTGAACTCACCCCAACGTCCTTGTTTGATTACAATCGGAGAACCGCAGTTTGGACACTCTTCATCCGTCATAACAGGTTCTTTTTTCTTGCTGTTTTTAATATACTTACACTCAGGATAATTTGAACATGCTTCAAAACGTCCAAAACGACCATTTTTAAAAATCATCTTACTTCCACACTTAGGACATTCTTCACCCGTATATTCAATCTCTACAGGGTCTTTTTTTACATATTTGCATTCTGGATAATTTTCGCAGGCAACAAAAGTTCCATAACGTCCTTTACGTTCAACTAGATCATGTCCACATTCAGGACATTTTTCTCCAGTTTTCTTCGGTGCAATCACTTCCATTTTATCATATGCATTATCAAGCAACGGTTGAAATAAATCTAAGAACTTTTGTAAAGCGTGAGCATATTCATCTTGCCCTTCAGCAATATCATCAAGCTCATGTTCCATTTTCGCTGTATATTCAACATTGATAATATCATTAAAATATTCTGTTAATCGATCACTTGTCAAGATTCCAGATTCTGTCGGTTTGAAAGCTTTATCAACCAATTCAACATATTGACGAGTTTGAATTGTATCAATAATCATTGCATAAGTACTAGGACGACCAATTCCCAGTTCCTCCATCTCTTTAATTAATTTTGCTTCACTATAACGAGCTGGTGGTTTAGTAAAATGTTGAGTTTTTTCAATGTTTTTACTTAATAACATTTCTTTTTCTTTAAGCTCCGGCAAAATTTCATTACTTTGTTTTTCATAATCGCCGTAAACTCTTAGGTACCCATCAAATTTGATTACTGAACCACTAGTCTTAAACTCATAACCATTATTCATCAATGATACTGAAGTTGCATCAAATTTTGCTGGAGCCATCAATGAAGCCATTGCTCGAGCGTAAATTAATGAATACAATTTTAACTCTTCTGGCTTTAAATATTCTTTTACACTTTCCGGCGTTCTTAATGCACTCGTAGGACGAATCCCTTCGTGAGCGTCTTGAACATTTTCTTTTTTCTTTCCTACTTTTACTTTTCCAATATACTCTTTACCATATTTTTCACCAATATAATCTTGAGCTGCACTGACAAAGGTATCTGATAAACGAGTTGAGTCAGTACGCATATAAGTAATTAATCCGACTGTCTCATTTTCTAAAGTAATCCCTTCATAAAGCTTTTGAGCAATTGACATTGTTCTTCTCGCTTTAAAACCTAATTTAGAAGATGCTTCTTGTTGTAAAGTCGAAGTAATAAAAGGTGGTTTTGATTCACGCCGTTTAGTCGTTTTTTTGACACTAGCGATTTCAAATTCTTTATTTAAAGCTTCATAAATTGCAGTAGCTTCTTCACCATTTTTTATCTCAATCTTCTTATTATTATATTTAGCTAGTTCACCACTAAATTCAATTTTGTCTTTCTCAAATTCTGCTTTTATTTTCCAATATTCTTCGGGAACAAAAGCTTCAATCTCACGTTCTCTTTCAACAATCAATCTTAACGCAACAGACTGAACACGACCTGCACTTTTAGATTTGATCTTTTTTTGTAGCAGTTTTGAAAGTTTGAATCCAATAATCCGATCTAAAACCCTTCTTGTTTCTTGAGACTTAACTAAATTTTGGTCAATTTTACGAGGATGACTTAGTGCATCAACTACTGCATCCTTTGTAACCTCATTGAAAACAACACGATTTTCTTTATCCATATCGACATTTAATACTTGAGCTAAATGCCATGAAATTGCTTCTCCTTCGCGGTCAGGGTCAGTTGCTAGATAAACATCATCTGATTCTTTTACAAGTTGTTTTAATTCCTTAACAACATCTTTTTTGTCTTTATTTATAACATATTTAGGTTCGAATTGATTTTCAATATCGACACCTAACCCTTCTTTTCCTGAAGTTGCCAAATCCCGAACATGTCCTTTTGACGAAGTGACTACATAATCACTCCCTAAATATTTTTCAATTGTTTTGGATTTTGATGGCGACTCGACAATAACTAATTTTTTGCTCATTTCATTTCCTCCACGCGATTAACACAATTATTAGTGTTTTTTAAAGTTTTGTCAACTAAATTTTTTAAAACTGTTTTTATCCATTAAGAATGTCGCTCACATTTATAACTAATTTAGCACCCTGTTGAATTAAATAATTGCAACCCAAAGCATCGTTGATACGGCTAGGAACACAATATATATCTTTTCCCTGTTCTAGACCGTGCCCGACTGTGATCATCGTACCACTTTGCTGATTTGCTTCAGTTACTAATATAGATTCACTCAATCCTGAAATTATGCGATTTCTTCTTGGAAAATTTATTTTTTGTGGTATAAATTTTCCCGGATACTCACTGATAACTAAATGATGATCTTTTAAAACCTGATACAGCTGTTGATTTCTGTGTGGATAGCAATAATCAATACCACTTCCTAAAACAGCTATTGTTTGACCATTAGCTGTAATTGTACTTTGATGTGCAATCGTATCGATTCCCATTGCCATACCGCTTATAATTGTGTAACCTGCTTCAACCAACTGTGCTGCTAGTGCTGCTGTGCATTCTACGCCATATGTACTAGGATGTCGCTTCCCAATTACACTAATACATTTATTTTTAACCAAAGCTAAGTTACCATAATAAAATAAAACGAATGGCGGACAGGCAATCTCTTTCAAAGCAGTTGGATAATCTGGCGAGATCAAAGTAGTGTAATTGGCTGTAATATCTTTAAACAATTCTTTTTTCAATTTTTCATCTATCTTTTCTTTACACTCTAAAGCTTTTAAAATCGAATCAAAATCACCTGCATATTTTAATGAAAAATATAATAAGATTTCTTCCATATTTTTATCACCTCATTATTATATACTTCATTAAACTTAAAATTACTTTTAAAAATCAAAAAAATGTCATTAAAAATCAAATGACATCTGTTTTGAGAATATCTTTTGGACCGGTCCAAAAGATTTACGATGAATTGGACAAACTCCATATTTTCCCAGAGCTTCTTTATGTGCTTTCGTAACATATCCTTTATGCTTTTCAAAACCATATTCAGGATACTCCAAAGCATAAGCTTCCATCAAACGATCACGCGTCACTTTAGCCAATATACTGGCACCAGCAATCGAGATACTTTTAGCATCACCTTTAATGATTGAAAGATGGTCAGGATAATCAATCGGCATTGCATCTGTTAATGCAAACATCTTCTCTTTTTTTAGTAGTTCTAAACATTTTTCCATCCCCTGTTTACTTGCTTGGTACACATTCAAACGATCGACATCTGCAACACTAATAATTTCAATATCATAATATAATGCATTTTCAATAATCAAATCGTACAATACTTCTCGTTTTTTAGCACTTAACTGCTTTGAATCATTAATTCTTTCATCATAAAACCCTTTAGGAAAAACCACTCCAGCAACAACCAATTCTCCAGCCATCGGACCACGACCAGCTTCATCTAAACCAATGATATAGTCATATCCAGCTTGATAATACTTTTCTTCATACTCATAGCGTTCCATTTGGCAACTCCCAAGTTATTTTCCCCATATTACCATCAAAAATATCATTAAAAAACACTTCCATAACCCGATCATAGTCAGTATAGCCACGCACTGGTTTGATTTTACGATTTTTTGCAATATCATCATATGCTTTTTCTACCCAATCGGTATTTAAGTCGATTATAATATTGTAGCGATTACAAACAATGTTTGCATAATGGGTTTCTAAATAATTAACAGCATAAATAAACAATTCATCAAGTGGTAAGATATCTTGCTTGATTGACCCGATCAAAGCAATGTTTCGAGCAACATTCAAATCATCAAATTTCGGCCATAACACTCCCGGCGTATCGAATAATTCAAAATCTTTGTCTACTCTTATAATCTGTTGAGCTTTAGTAACCCCAGGTCGATTCCCAGTTACTGTCGCTTTTCTTTTTGCTAAACGATTTATAAAAGTTGACTTCCCAACATTAGGAATTCCTAAAACCATTGCTCGCATTGCCCGTGGTTTTAATCCCCGCTTAGCTTCACGTTCCATTTTTTCTTTCAATATTTCTTTGCATACATCAATGACCAACTGATATTCATTAAAATTCTTTAAATTCACACAAATTGCATAAATACCTTTTCCCTTAAAATACTCAATCCACTTACTTGTTGCCTTAGAATCCGCTAAATCTTTTTTCGTCATTACGATCAACCTTGGCTTATTATTACAAATTTCGTTAAACATTGGATTTTTTGAAGATAGTGGAGCCCTAGCATCAACAAGCTCTATCACTATATCAATCAATTTCATTTTTTCACTAATTTCCCGACGAGCTTTAGCCATATGTCCAGGAAACCATTGAATCTGTTTTACCATTTTAAACCTCCTACTTAATTAAATTCATATTTTTTAACGGGAAAATAACTAAACCTTTTTTGCCTATAATGTCACTATATTTAAATGTACCTAAAGTTCTAGAATCAGCAGATTGTAACCGATTATCACCTAATACAAAGATCTCATCGTCATTTAATGTGATTTCAAAATCATTAGTAAATAGTTCCGTTTGATATTTTATTTTAGCTTTTGCGATATAATCTTTATTCAAGTACTTTTCATCATAGTATGTTCCATTAATATATAGTTTATCATCTCTATAAACAAGAGTATCACCAGGTAACCCAATTACCCGTTTAACAATATCCTTATCCAATTTTTCACATTTCAATACAACTATATCAAAACGTTTTATATCACTTCGCTCAAGTGATAACGCATTTACTATTGCAATATCTTCATCATGAAGAGTTGGATACATACTTTGACCATCAACCCTCACCGGAATAATTATTTTAGTAAAGGTTACAGTTGTAACTGCAACGATTGCCAATAGTTGTAGTGAAAACTTGATAACTTCTTTTTTCTTTGACATAAAAAAGTCCTCCTACATTATGTCTATTATACAAAAAATTAGAAAAAAAAGAAATGGCGAGCCATTTCTATTTTCTAATTTCTTTAATTCTAGCAGCTTTACCAGATAATCCACGTAAGTATCCAAGTTTAGCACGACGTACTTTACCAACTTTAACAACTTCAATATGATCAATAATTGGAGTGTGGACAGGGAAAGTTCTTTCAACTCCAACTTGGTAAGAGATTTTTCTTACTGTAAAAGATTCAGAAATTCCACTACCTTTTCTGGCGATACAAACTCCTTCAAATAACTGAATACGGAATTTTTCACCTTCTTTAATTTTTACGAAAACTTTTAATGTATCCCCTGCTTTGAACTCAGGAATATCATTTCTCATTTGTTTTTTAGTGATTTGTTCTACTAATTGTAAATTCATTACTATTTCTCCTTATCAAAATTTTGTCTTAAACGTTCATTCGATTAACCAGCGGAACATCTGCAGTCTTGCGACTGTTACATTATAGACTGATCAATCATAAAAATCAATCATTTTCTTTTATTTTTTTCATCATTTCGATACTTTCAGCATCAAATTGATACGATTCCAATAAGTCCGGTCGTTTCAAATAGGTCTTTTTTAATGATTGGAACTTGCGCCATTTGCGAATATTTTCATGATGCCCACTCATTAGTACCTCAGGTACTTCATTACCATCATAGCATTGTGGGCGAGTATACTGAGGATACTCAAGCAGTCCATGGCTAAAAGAATCATCCATATGACTGTCTTCTTTGATTGCTCCATCTAATAAGCGTATCACTGCATCACTAACAACCATACTTCCTAGTTCACCACCAGTTAAAACATAATCACCAATCGATAATTCCATATCAACATAATCACGGATTCGTTCATCAAAACCTTCATAATGACCACAAATGATAATTAAATGTTTTTTAGCTGACAATTCTACAGCACAACCATGATTCAAAGTAATGCCTTGAGGTGACATTAAGATAATAAAACTATCATCAGTTGCAATTGTTTTGAGACATTCAACAATTGGTGCACACATTAAAACCATCCCTTGTCCTCCGCCATAAGGATAATCATCGACATGCTTATGTTTATCAATAGAAAACTCTCTAAAATCATGTAATTCAATAGTAACTAAACCTTTGTCAATCGCTCTTTTGATGATCGACGTATTTAAAAAACCTGTAAACATTTCTGGAAACAATGTTAAAATATCAATCTTCATCAATAAGCCCCTTTATTAGCATAACTACAATAATTTTCTTTTCTACATCAACATCTTTAATAAATGCATCAACATACGGTATTGCAACATTTTTACCATTATGATCAATATTTAAAATATCATGACGAGTATTATCATAAATTGAAGTAACTGGACCAATTTTTGTTCCCTCTGTAGAAACAACCTGCATTCCAATTAAGTCTGTATAAAAATATTCATCAGCATCTAAGAGTTCATCATCTTTATACCCATAAACAAAAGAACCAATATATTTTTCAACCAAATTAATATCTTGATTATCCCTAAATGATACTAAATAATTTCCTTTGTGTATCCGCGATGTAATAATTTTATAGACCAAATCTTGATTTTGATAACTTATAATAATTTCGTTTCCTTTTTTAAATCTTTTATCAGCAAAATCACTATTTGATCTAATTTTTAGTTCTCCCTTTAAGCCATGTGTTCCTACTATTTTTCCAATTTTAAGTTTTTCCATTAGTCCTCCATATAATAAAAGATGTGCTCAGCACATCTTTTATTGTTCATACGATTCAAACTTAATATCTAATTTTTTATTGGCCATGCGACCAGCAACAGACATAAGCTGTCTAATTGAATTAGCCATCATACCTTTACGACCAATCAATCGCGCAATATCCGATTTAGCTGAATAAACATGTAGTACCACTACATCTTCTTCTAACGACGGCATTTCACGTACTTCTAAATGGTCTTTATCTTCAACTAATTCAATCGCGATATCTTTAAGAATCTTTGCGTAATCCATGATTATTTACCTGATTTAGAATCAGCAAATTTTTTAATAATTCCTTCTTTAGATAGTAAGTTTTTAACTGTATCAGATGGTTGTGCTCCATTGTTTAACCATTTTAATACTTCTTCTTCTTTAATTGTAACTTTTGCAGGGTTAGTGCGTGGATCATAAGTTCCTAATAGTTCAATAAAACGTCCATCTCTTGGAGCTCTTGAATCTGCTGCTACAATTCTATAGAAAGGAGCTTTCTTAGCACCCATTCTTAATAATCTTAATTTTACTGCCATATACATATCCTCCTAATTAATTTACTCACTAAATTTATCATACTCTAGATAAGGTGTCAAGCTTTTTTACTTGACAGTGTTTATTTTTTTCTAGCAGAAACAATCAGCATCATCGGGCGGCGTAACTCATCCTTAAACTCAGGATGTGCAATAAGGGCATTTGAACTTACCGTTGGTTCTTTAACTTGAATTATTTCAAATCCGCCATTTAACAGTTCATTTAAATAAGTCGTCAATGTGCGATGATATTTAATTACTTTTTCTCCTAAAAACACCGCCTCACGTTTTCCTTCAAGATAATAATTATCTACAGGAAAATGCTCAATTTCACCAGCTTCATTATAATACCAGTCTTGATCTCCTTTAGCAGTAAATACAGGATGTTCAACATTAAACACCAAATATCCACCTGTTTTTAACCATTTATTTACTTTTTTTACAAAATCTTGGTAGGAAGGTAAATAGTGAATCATTAAAGAGCAAATAACAATATCAAATACAGCTTCTCCAAAATTACTTTCTTCAAACGAAATGCATTCATATTTAATCCGCGGATCATTGTTTTTGATTCTTGCTGTTTCAATCATTTTGCTAGAAATATCGCTTGCGATAACTTTTTTTGCACCGTGTTCAATCGCATATATAGAGTGCCAGCCATATCCACAACCTAAATCCAATACTGTTTTATTTGTAAAATCAGGTAAAACTCGTTGTAATACATGCCATTCTCCTGCACCCTCTAATCCATTTTTACTCCGCGACATCTGACTATATTTTTCAAAAAAGGCTGGATCATCATATTTATTTTGAGTCATTCATATTCTCCTTTAGTAATAAAAAGCCTGAATTTATCAGGCTATTTTTTCTTCTTTTTATGACGGATTTTTTTACGATTAGGATTACCGATATTAGGGTTCTTTGCACGTCCCCCTGGCATTGGCATACCTGTATTAGGATCAACATTACCTAACATCTTCATCATTTTTTTAGATTCTTCAAATTGTTTTAGCAAGCGATTAACTGCTGCAACATCTTTACCACAACCTTTAGCAATTCTCTCTTTTCTAGATAAAGTAATAATACTTGGATCTCGACGTTCCTCTTTGGTCATTGAAAAGATAATTGATTCAGTCATTTTTAATTTCTTTTCAGAGTCCTCATCATTCATTTTTGGTAACTTAGGCATTCCTGGAATCATTTTCATAATTCCTGATAGTGGCCCCAATTTCCTTAACTGCTGCATTTGAGAAAGCATGTCATCAAGACCAAATTGTCCCGATTGCATCTTTTTATAGGCTTTCATTGTATCTTTTTCATCATATACATCTTGTACTTTTTCAACTAAAGATACAACATCGCCCATTCCCAAAATACGATCAGCCATACGATCAGGATAGAATAAATCGATAGCATCTAATTTTTCACCAGTACCAATGAATTTAATTGGTACATTTGTAATATGACGAATTGATAGAGCTCCCCCACCACGAGAGTCACCATCTAATTTAGTTAAAACAGCCCCAGTAATGCTCAACTGTTCATTAAATGAACTGGCAACATTAACAATATCTTGTCCAGTTAAAGCATCAACAACTAGTAAAATTTCACTTGGATGAGCGATCTTTTTAATATTAGCCAGCTCGTTCATTAATGGTTCGTCAATATGTAAACGCCCCGCAGTATCGATAATAATTACGTCATTATTATGGTCACGAGCAAATGTCATCGCTTCTTCTACGATTGATTCAGCAGATTGTGATGTCCCTTTTTCGTAGACAGGAACATTCAATTGTTCACCTAATGTTTTTAACTGATCCACAGCAGCTGGGCGATAAATATCTGCAGCAACCAACAATGGTTTTTTACCATATTTCTTGGTAATTAATTTTGCGATTTTTCCAGAAGTTGTAGTTTTCCCAGAACCCTGAAGTCCAACCATCATAATAACAGTTGGCTTCTTATCAAAATCAACTTCCGCAACACTTGTTCCCAGTAACGAAACTAGTTCGTCATGGACGATTTTTACAACAACCTGTCCCGGTTTTAATGAACCTAAAACATCTTGTCCCAACGCTTTTTCTTTTGTTGCAGCAATAAACTCTTTTACAACTTGAAAGTTTACATCTGCCTCTAATAATGCTAAGCGAATTTCGCTAAGCATTTCTTCCATATTTTTTTCAGTCAAACGCCCTTGTCCAGAAACTTTCTTTAAAGTCCCTTGCAGACGTTCTGATAATGAATCAAATGCCATAAATACCCCTTTCTAAATCTTCCTTAATAATTCTAAATATTCTTCTAGACTTTTATGATCACTAGATATATCATCTTCAATTCTTTGGATCAAGTCAAGCCTTTCTTGATGTTTTTTTAACAACTGCAGTTTTTCTTCATAATTTTCTAAACTATGAACCGCTTTTTTTAAATTATCAAATACAGCATTACGACTAACATCCAAAATTTGTGCAATTTCCGATAAAGAGTAATCTTCTTGATAGTAATATTCTAAATATGTTTGCTGTTTTTCTGTCAACAAATCACTATAACAATCCATTAGTAGATTAACTCGTTGTTTTTTCTCTAAACTTGATTCCATACTATTCCTCAACTAGGTTTTTGCATAACCCATATATATACTGGTCTAAATCAAATTCTTGTAAATCATCAACACTTTCTCCTAGACCAATGAATTTTACAGGTATATTCAATTGATCTTTGATAGAAAGAACAATCCCACCCTTAGCAGTTCCATCCATTTTGGTTAGAACTAACCCTGAGACATCAGTGATCTTAGAAAATTCCACAGCTTGTGAAACACCATTTTGACCAGTTGTTGCATCAATAACTAACAGTGTTTCATGCGGTGCATCAGGTACTTCGCGTTTAATAATACGATTCATTTTTTCTAATTCATTCATTAAGTTGACCTTATTTTGAAGACGACCAGCAGTATCACAAATTAAAACATCAACATTTTTTTCTTTTGCCTGTTTTAAAGCATCAAATACCACTGCTGAAGGATCACCGCCCTCTTTACCTTTAACAATATCGACACCAACACGCTGTGCCCAAACTGCTAACTGATCAATCGCTCCGGCTCTAAAAGTATCTCCAGCTGCAACCATTACTTTCTTACCTTCATCATTAACGATACGATTAGCTAATTTCCCAATTGTTGTAGTCTTACCAGCCCCGTTTACTCCAACCATTAAAATTACTGTTAATCCTTCCTCAGCATAGTTAATCTTAGTTGTCATGACACTATCATTTGCATAAATAACGAACATTTTATCAACGATGATCTCATTAATCTCTTTTGGGTCAGTAATATTTTGCAAACGTACCTCGTTTTTAATTTCTTCAACTATCTTCATTACCATCGAAACTCCAACATCGGACATAATCAAAATATTTTCCAATTCTTCAAAATACTCATCATTGATTTCTCTAAAGCGAGCTGCAAGTTCATTGATTCGATCTGAAAAAGTACTATTAGACCGATCTAATCCAGCTACATATTTTTCGTTTTGTTTAGCAGATTTACCAACGAATTTTTCTTTTATTTGACTAAAAAATCCCATACGATTCCTCCTAACTTTGATCTGTTAAATCTATTGCTTCTTCTAATTTGACACTAACTAACTTTGTAACTCCCTTTTGTTGCATTGTTGCTCCATAAAGAAGGTCACATTCTTCCATTGTTCCTTCACGATGGGTAACCACAATAAATTGCGTCGTTCCCGAAAATTCTCTTAAATATTTAGCAAAACGTTCAACATTTGCAATATCTAATGCAGCTTCAACCTCATCTAAGATACACATCGGAATTGGCCGTACCCGTAAAATTGCAAATAAACATGAAATAGCGATCAAGGCCTTTTCCCCACCTGAAAATAATGTAATATTCTGGACTGCTTTACCTGGGGGCTGAACATCAATATCGATTCCAGTTTCAAGAATATTTGTAGGATCAGTATACTTTATTCTAGCCTTTCCTCCACCAAATAAACTCCTAAAGACATGATTGAACTCTTCGTTGATTTTCTCAAACGTTTCTGAAAAACGCTCAACCATAATTTCATCCATCTCTTTAATCGCTTCAAGGATACTATCTTGGGCTTGAATCAAATCTATACGCTGAGTATTCATGTTCTCATAACGCTCACTGATTATTTGATATTCTTCAATTGCATCAACATTAACGTTTCCTAAACGATTAATATTTGTTCTTAATTCGTATACTTCTAATTTAGCTTGTTCAATATCAATTTCATCAAGGTAATGCTCGACAGCATACTCATAAGTCATCCGATATTCATCATTTAATCTAGCTAAATGATTATTTAACATTGCTTCTAATTTTGTTGCATTAATAGCACTAGTATTAACCTCACTTTGAACCTCTTTTAAATCATTACGATATTCACGCAATTCAACATCTAAAGCTTCATTTTGATTAACATAGGCCATTCTAAGTTCACGTTTTGATTTAATTTCTTCAGTTAAATTATCACGATATTTAATCGCTTCATTTAACTGATTAACTAATTTACTTTCTGTTTTTCCACTAGCAAATTCTTCTAATTCAACACTTTGATCAGCTAATGATTCATACTCGGATTTTGCCTTGATCAACTCTTCTTTCTTGCTTTGAACAACAACTTCCAATTTAGCATATGCCATCTGCTTTTGTAATAGAGCATGTGAAACTTCTTTGATTTCATTATCCAATCCATTATGTTCATTACGCTTAAGCCCAAGTTCTTTTTCTTGTTGTTCAAGAGTAACAGCAACCTGCTCAAGTTCACGTTTTTGAACTATTGAAGATTTTTGACGATTAAAACTTCCACCCGTCAAAGAACCGCCAACATTAACAACATCACCTTCAAGAGAAACGACTTTGTACCGAGAAAAAGTTGCTTTGCTGATTTCATTAGCACTATCAATATCTTTAGCTACAATAATATTCCCTAGTTGATTTAAAACAACGGCAGCAATCTCATCTTCATATGTTACAAAATCACTAGCCAAACCTAAATATCCTTCCATGGTTTGACAAACAACTAAATGTTCTTCACGCACATGTCGTGGTTTCATAGCACTGATTGGTAAAAAAGTAGCTCGTCCCGCTTTATTATCACGTAAAAATTTAATTGCATCTCGTGCAGTTAAATCATCTGTTGTAACAATAAACTCTATTGCTCCTGCTAAAGCTGACGACAACGCTAATTCATATCCTTCATCAGCTGTAATTAAATCACCTAAAACACCAATAATATTTTTATTACTTTTAGCAAGACTTAAAACTGTTTTAATGCCATGATGATAATTTGATTTATTTTCAATCGCATCTATTAAAATCTCTTTTCGTGATTTATTTTTATTAATATTGTTTGATAATTGATCAATTTCATTTTTTAATAAAAGTAATTTTTTATTACGCTCCTCTTGTTGTCCAATTATCGTGGTTAACTCTTTTTGAGTGTTATCTAATCGTTCCACACGATCATTATATTCATTAACAACATCACTTAAAATCGCCTTCATATTAGCGATATTTTCTTTTAAATTTTCTTTACTTAAGGTCTCAAGTGCATGTTTTCGCTTTTGATCAACTTCGACTTTGGCAGTCTCTAGTTTCGAGACATTTGATACTGCCTCTAATAGTTTACTTTGTAAAGCATTTATTTCTTGGTCGAGAGTAAACATTTTCTTTTTTATTTCATCGTTACTGCTCTCTTTAAGCAAAATATCAGCCTCTAAAGAAGCTTGACGCTCATTTAAGTCCTTGATTACCTTACTCAATTCATCTAGTGATTTTTTTGCTTCAGTTATCTCATTTATTAAAACATTAACTTCTATAGCTGTTAATTTTTCTTTCAACGCTAAATACTTCTCTGCTTTGTCTTTTTGACGTTTAAGAGGACCAACCTGTTTTTCTAGTTCTACTACGATATCACCAATTCGTTCAAGATTTTCGTTAGTACGTTCTAATTTACGAATCGATTCTAATTTTCTTTTTTTATATTTAGAAACTCCTGCTGCATCTTCAAAAATACCACGACGTTCTTCTGGTTTATTGTCCGCAAAAGAAGAAATATTGCCTTGGGAAATAATTGATAACGAATCCTTTCCTAGACCTGTATCCATAATCAAATCAATAATATCTTTTAAACGACAAGATTGTTTATTGATTAAATACTCCGCTTCATTATTCATACGATAAAGTCGCCGTGTAATCTCGACTTCATTATAATCATATTTCATAAAACGATCACTGTTATCGAAAACTAAGGTAACTTCAGCTAAATTTTGCGCCCGACGATCTTCGCTTCCAGCAAAAATAACATCTGACATATTTGCACCACGCAACGATTTAACTGACTGTTCTCCTAAAACCCAACGTACAGCATCAGAGATATTTGATTTCCCGCAACCATTTGGACCTACGATTCCTGTGATTCCAGGTTGAAATTCTACATTGACTTTATCAGCAAATGATTTAAAACCATGTAATTCAATTCTTTTTAAATACATTACTTTCTTCCTCTCATTATTTCAGGATCACCGCACCATCCCTAAATGCTTCTACTACTGCTAACGATTCCACACGATAGCCTTTTTCTTCAATTAATTGGCGACCTGTTTGAAAACCTTTTTCAACAACAATTCCAACACCAGCAATATTTGCACCTGCTTGTTTAACAATATCAACTAAACCTAATACAGCTTGACCATTAGCTAAAAAATCGTCGATAATTAAGATATTATCATCTTTATCTAAATATTTTTTACTGACAATCGCATCATAATCAATTCCTTTAGTAAATGAATGTACTTTAGAACTATAATAATGTGTACTTGTTGTTTTTGCAGTCCCTTTCTTTGCAAAGACAACAGGTGCATCATCAAATTCAAAAGCTGTTGCTAAAGCAATCCCAATTCCCGAAGCTTCAATTGTTAAGATTTTAGTAATTTTTGTGTCTTTAAAACGAGCTTTGAATTCTTGAGCTATTTGTCGATACAAAGTAGGATCAATTTGATGATTCAAAAAACTATCCACTTTTAATATATCCGGCATAATTACAATCCCGTCTTTTAATATTCTCTCTTTAAGTAATTCCATAAATTCCTCCGATTATTTATTAAACGATAGTTTTTCTTTAATATCAAAAACTTTTCGTTCGCTTGGTAATTTTACTACAAAAGTAGAGCCAACATCAACCTGGGAAATAACATCTATATTTCCATGATGTAAATCTACAATTGTTTTTACAATTGATAACCCTAGTCCATTTCCTTCTACAGAACGGGCTTTTTCTTCACGATAAAAACGTTCAAATATATGTGAAACAACTTCTTTAGACATTCCGTATCCAGTATCTTCAATTGATACTTCAACTTCACGAGAAGCCTTTTTAACAGTTACTGTAATAAGACCACCTTCACCAGTATATTTGATTGCATTTGAAATAAGATTGATCCAAACTTGTTCCAATCGTTGTTCATCGCCATAAACCATAATATCTTTGCGCGGTTTTTCAAATTGAATTTCTATATCCTTTAAAATTGCTTGGTTTTCTTGAGTAGAAATAACCCGAGATAATTGCTCAACAATTGAATATGTTGTAAATTCTAACTCAACCTCTTCTCGTTCCAACAACGTCAGCTGCAGCATATTCTTAGAAAGAGTCGATAACCTTTTTGAATGAAATAAGATTATATCAGCATACTTTTGACGCTGCTCTTTAGGAAGATCTTCCTCTTTTAAAATATTGGCAAAGCCTTGAATTGCAGTCAATGGAGTTTGAAATTCGTGCGAAATATCAGAAATGAACTTTTGTCTTGTTTCTTCTTGTTTCGCTAACTGCTGTGCCATTTGATTAAATCCCTGATTCAATCGAGAAATTTCATCATCACCCACATAATTAACACGAACACTATAATTTCCTTTTGATAATTCTTTAGTGGCGTTAGTTAATCTCGTTATTGGTTTAACAATAATATCAGCAATCGCTAAAAAAACTAGATTTCCTGATAAAAAGACACAACCCAAAATCAAAACAGCAGAATTAGCAAAAATTCCTTTTTCATAACTAGTATCCTTTTGAATAAATATATATACATCAGAACCATTGATTTTTGCCTTGCTGCCATAGGTTTGCACACTTTTGCGCTCATCGAAACGCCCGTTTTTGTTTTCATCATGATAATATTGAATCATTGTCTCGCGACTAGGAAAATATCCTTTGTTTTCACCATATGTATAATAGTCCAATTCTGGTGAATACAACGTTATATAAACCTCTGAGCTAATTGCGTATTTATTCATAATATCGTTAATATTAGCATCATCAAGGCTATTTAAAATACCTACAACATATTCACTTGTTGCACTCAACTCACTCTTAGCCATATCTTCAATTTGATCATAATTATTACGTAAAGCTACATATCCAGCAACCGAAAAACTAAATGCGATAGTTATTAAAAAACCGCAAATCAGCTTGCCATAAATAGATTTCATCATTCGACTTCAACCTTGTATCCAAGTCCTCTCACCGTTACAACTTTAAATCCTGGTAAGTGTCCTAGATTTTCTCTAATTCGCTTAATGTGAACATCTACAGTACGATCAAAGCCATCATAGTCCATTCCCCAAATTTTTTCAATCAACTGTTCACGACTAAAAATCTGATCTGGATGCTTTGCTAACTCAAAAACTAATTCAAATTGTTTTAACGGTAAATGAATGATTTCGCTCTGATAACGTATCTCATATTTATCGCCATCAAACTCAACTTCATTTAATTTGATTATATTTGATGTATTAACACTATATCTTTTTAAAACTGCTCGCACTCGTGCCATTAATTCAGTTGGATCAAATGGCTTAACTACATAGTCATCAGCACCAACAGAAAAACCGCGAAGTTTATCTTTACTTTCACCTTTCGCTGTTAACATAATTACTGGAACATCTTTAAATTCCTTTAGATTTTCTACTAGTTCAAAACCATCCATAACTGGCATCATGACATCAATGATTCCTAAATCAATATATTCATTTTCGAATATTTCTAAAGCCTCTTCACCATTGCTAGCTTCCAGAACTTCAAATCCTTCTTTATTCAAATAAAAATTAATTAATTCCCTAATATCTTTTTCATCATCAACTACTAGTACTTTTGCTTTCATCTTTACACCTCAATTCACTGTAAGATTATAACACATTTTATTAACTAAATATATAGTTACAAAAGCAAAATAGCTTGAGTTTAAAGAGATGATAATAAATATAAAAAAGCCATAACCTATATATAAGTTATAGCTTCTTGTTCTATTAAAGACTAACCAAATTTAATTGAAGTAATTACCTCGCTATTGTCTTTACTATTAACATATTCAATGGTTACAACATCACCAACTTTTGCTAATGGGAATTGATTAGATAAACTGATATCTCCGATGAAAATCGTATCACTACCTTCAAGTTTAAAGTAATAAGTACTGTTACCATCAACGACAGCTTCATTAATTGCAGTAATCGCTCCAGTCAACTCATTAGTCTTATATTCACTTGAGTCAGTTTTTTTACCATTAGCTTCTAATAAAGCATAATATGCTTGTTCAGCTTGAGCAACACTGTCACCGGTAGCCACGATTTGATAATTTTCAACACTAACAAAAGCATACTTTTTAACAAGTTTAGCATCATCTTTTAAAGATAAGAAATATGTTGGCTGCCCTCCCGCATTGATCAAAATCGGAAAAGTTGCCGTATATTTCAAGTTTTGAACTTGACCTTCCGCCGAAGACATTGCAGAATATTCTTCAGCTCCAGAAATATTATAATACTTTCCATCTTTAGTCCGCAAATTAATCATAGCAAACCCAACGTTAGAAGCATCATTAGATACCGATGTTAAACCAGTATATAAATAGACATCATCATTGATTGCTACATAATTGTAACCAGAGGTTGGCTGTAATACTCCTTTTTGCGAAAATAAAGTATTAAAATACCCATTTGTATATTTACCATAATTTTCTAATTGACTTAAAACCAGTTCTGCTGGATAAGCACGGTCAACCCATTCTGGTACTTTATCAATATCATAATATTCATGATCACCATTTATTGCATTAACTAATACAGCTCCAGTTATATCTTTTCCACCAAATAAACCGATTTTATAATTATATACTGGTGCAATCCAATAAGGATTCCCCTTTTCATCAATTTCAAAAGCCAATGTATCAAACATTAAAGTTGGATAATTAGCGCGCAAATGACGTTCAATTTTACGTCCAAAATGTTCTGATTTAGAATATTTCATTCCTTCTTTTAATTTAACTACTTCAGATTCTTGCGTCACCATATTTACTCGGATATATGCGGGCAGTCCATCACTACGGTTAGTAAACCATTTGATCAAGTCACTATATTCTAATGGTGTCACACGATATGGCGTATCTTGATAATTTATTTGTTCATACGACTCATCAACCTCAAATTGGGATACATAATCAACCATCTGTCCCATTTTACGATCACCTAATTTAATCGCACTATCTCGATCCACCACTGGAATCGATTGATAGGAAATAGTTTTATTGTCAGCATAGAAGTCTGCTTTCTTATCTAACTTTAATTGTTTTTGATAACTTCCTGCATTAAAGATAGGCGAACTAACAAATGTCCCAATGGCCACATATGCAATTAATATTCCAATCACAATGAGACTATATTTGGTGATCTTACTAAATCTTTGACTTAACATAAAATATAGTCCATTAAATATTAATAATAATATACAAAAATAAATTATAAATTGTGGTGAACGAAGATTCAATGGGATCAAAAAAGCATATTCACCAATCAATCCAATTATTAAAGTTATTGTAAACGCCTTTAAAAAGGCACCTTTTTTTACTTGTTTTACATCTTGAGAACCTTGTCTAAATGAAAAACCCTCAATAAAATTTGCAAATATGTCAGTAAATTTATTCATTGATTATCTCCTTTAAATCTTGAAGCAGTTGACCAAGCTGTTCTAATGAAGCTAACTTTGCGCCACTTGCCAGTATATGACCACCACCATTATATTTTTCAGCCACCTTATTGACTGCGTAATCACGTGAACGTAAACTAACACGCCAATTATGATCAGCGACATTTTCAGTTAGAGCCATCCAAATTTTATATTCTTCTACACCAGATAATAAATTAACAAAATCCGAACCTCTTTCACGACTAATTTCTAACATTTTTAAATCTGCATCACTTAAAACATAATAAGCAACACCACCATCAAACTGATGATTATTTAAAATAAATTTATTAATTTGTAAATCCTTAGCCTTCTTCATATAAATTCGATTATAGATTTCAACAATATCAATTCCTTCTTGAACCAAAGCTTCAGCTACTGCAAAAGTCCGTTCATCAGTATTTCGATACATAAACCGCGCTGTATCTCCAACAATTCCCAAATACAAAGCTTCTGCACCACTTTTAGTAATTTTCATAGCCGTATCTTTAAAAATTGTTCCAACTAATTGGCTAGCTGAACTAGCACTACTATCTTCGTAATTTAAAGTGCCATAACTATCTACGACCAAATGATGATCAATTTTAATAATTTCTTTACAAAGTTGATATCTTTGATCATCAATTCTTTCAATATTAGCAGTATCAAGAACAATTCCTAAAATATCTTTAGTATAATCAACTTCTTGATGTTCAAAAACTACTGTATATTTTTTCACTAATTCCGAACTGAAATCACCACATAAAAAAACCTTTTTATCTGGATAAGTAGCTTTAATCATATCGTACATTCCCAATTGGCTGCCAAAAGCATCAAAATCTGGATTTACATGACGGTAAATAGCAATATAATCATATTCTTCAATTTTAGCAATTATTTTTTCTTCCATTATAAAACTCCTCTATTTAATAAGATGACTATACCATATTTACCCAAATTTATAAATAGAAAAGCTCTGATTATTGATCAGAGCTTATAAACCTAAAATTCTTACAGTATCACGAGCAATCATTACTTCCTCGTTAGTAGGGATTACATAAACATCAACTTTAGAATATTGATGGGAAATTAGACGATTTTCTTTACTACGACGTTCATTTTCTTCTTCATTTAAGAAAACGCCTAACGCACGTGAAACATTATCAATGATCAAACGACGAAGATAAGAAGCATTTTCTCCAACTCCAGCAGTAAAGGCAATAGCATCAACACCACCCATTTCAACAAAATAACTTCCAATATATTTTGAAACGATTCGTGCATATAACAAACCTGTAAGAAGTGCACGTTCATCACCGTTCTTAAATAATGCATTTTCAATATCACGGGAATCTGAAGAAATTCCAGAAATTCCTAACATTCCTGATTTCTTATTATAGATATCTAAAATTTCATCAGGTGTTTTATTTAATTTTTTACATAAATACGGCATAATAGATGGATCAACATCACCACAGCGTGTTCCCATCATTACTCCTGCCAGTGGTGTAAATCCCATTGAAGTATCAATACATATACCATCCTGAACTGCTGAAATGCTTGCACCATTTCCTAAATGACAAACAATTACTCGCGAATGTTTGGGATTTCCTAACATATCAATGGCAACTTGAGATACATATTTATGACTTGTTCCATGGGCACCATATTTGCGAACTTTTAAATCTGTGTAGTATTCATATGGTAAAGGATATAAATATCTTTCCCGGTCAAGAGTTTGATGAAATGCAGTATCAAATACAAAAACATGTTCAACCTCTGGTAAAGCTGCTTTAAATGCATTATATCCAACAATATGTGCTGGATTGTGAAGTGGCGCTAATTCAGCTAATTCTTCTACGCGAGCAACAACTTCCTCGTCGACTTTAACCGCGTCGTTATAATATTCGCCACCGTGGACAACTCGATGTCCACAAGCTTCGATTTCACCTAAACTTTCAACAACATGGTGATCAACTAAAGCATCTAATAATAATTGTACTGCAACACTATGGTCTTTAATTGGACACTCTTTAATAAATTTTTCACCATTATATTTCATTTCGAAGTTACCTTGGTCTAGTCCAATTCTTTCGACTAACCCTGATGTAATTACTTCTTCACTAGGCATATTGATCAACTGGAATTTTAAAGATGAACTACCAGCATTGATTGCCATTACTTTAACCATTATAATTCCTCCTATTTCTTCATGTCATATATTAATTGTACCTAAATTCAACACTAAACTCAATATATTTTGAAAGCACTTTCACCATTTATTAAAGTATTTATTGGAATTATCGAATAAATTTGTTTTATATTTAAGAATATTTTAAAACCCTAGATTGAACTAGGGTCTTAAAAATAATTATTTAGATTGATTGTAGTTATTAGATGAACTCATTTGTGATTGACCCATTTCGACTAATCTTTTTGTGATTTCGCCACCTACTGAACCATTCGCACGAGCAGTTGTATCAGGACCTAAATTAACGCCAAATTCGTTAGCAATCTCATACTTCATTTGATCGATTGCATTTTGAGCTCCAGGGACAACTAATTTGTTTCTACTAGAGTTATTTTGTGACATATATTTTCACCTCCTGACAGTAATATTTTGTGTCATTTGTTTTAAAATATACATTTTTAATAAAAAAATTTAAATTTATTTTTTAAAGATAAAAACCCTAGCTAACTAGGGTTTTAAAAATAATTATTTAGATTGATTGTATTTGTTTGATGAGCTCATTTGTGCTTGACCCATAGCGACTAATCGTTTTGTGATTTCGCCACCTACTGAACCGTTATCACGAGCAGTTGTATCAGGACCTAAATTAACGCCAAATTCGTTAGCAATCTCATACTTCATTTGATCGATTGCATTTT
>NZ_JAHOCB010000080.1:0-5371 GCF_019125875.1 Erysipelatoclostridium sp. MSK.23.31
TATTTCATATAAAAACCCTCCTTACTGGTTTGCCCAGTAAAGAGGGTACGCATCACAAATAATGGAGGTTCATTTTATTATCAGTTAGTCATTTTTTAATATATAACTGTCTAGATCAACCAAATATATAAAAATCAGCTATCCTAAAATATAAAAAGAAGGGAAACATATTTCCCTTCTAAATCAAACTATTGTCTTTAAAATCTATTTTCATTTAATAATTTGTACAAGCTAAATAATCATACTATTTTTGAATTACGATATTGATATGCTAATAAACCTGTTAATAATAGCATTCCACCTGGTAGCCAAAATACTACAAAATGATACCACTTTAATTTTAATCCCTTAAACTTATTCAGCATCTTATATCCCCTTTATCAATCTACATATAATATAAGGAGATAATCACATATTGTCAACATAATTCGGCATAATTTAGATTTATTAAGACTTTAATTTTTTTACCATAAATACCATGTCATCATTAATCTTAAAACCATTTTTCTGATAAAAATCAGCACTGTAAAATTCTCGTCCTGTCAACAAAATTAAATCATCAACTTCAGGTAAACATTCTTCTAATGCCTTCATCATTTTCTTTCCTAATCCCCTTCTTTGACAATGAGGATCAATATAAAAATCTTCAATCATAAAATCAAGATCATTAACATATGTTATTAATTTCCCACAAACAACACCAGCTATTTTGTTATCTAACATATACACAAAACACCTTGTATATTTTCCGTCGTCTAACTGTTCAATTCGCTGGTATGATCTTTCATAACTCCATACCTCATTCCAAGGAGGATTTTTAAATGCTTCAACCATCAGTTTAGCAATCTCTTCATAGTCATTTTTAGTGACACTTCTAATCATCTAAAATCTCTCGCTTTCCACAAACACAATAATTACTCTTAAATCGTTCTACAGTATGAACTACTTCTTTAGTTAAAAAATCAATAAGTCTTTCATCCAATTGATGTTCTTCAAAACTACTTTGGTTAGGATAAATGAGTTTACCAGGAAACTTTGTTTCAAAGAAAATTGTATTTAAAATCGTAATGCTTTCAAGATAACTACCTAATGAAGTTAAATGCTGATTGTCACTTTGGAACAATTCTAATTCGGGATTTTGATGGCTTAAACGATTAATGACATAACCCACTGGTATTCCATCAACTAAATTATCCATCATTACTTGATGATAAATATCTTTGGTTGTTTTAAAATCATCATCATAATTCCGTTGGCTCCAAGGAATCATAATGTATGGCATAACACCACAGCTACGTGCCAATTCAATCAATGCTTTAGCATCATGCAATGTTGCTTCTTTACTTGGACAAGGCTCATGTGATGCCTGTTGAAAAATAACAAAATCATATCCTTGTTTTAAAGCGAACTGTAATTCCATTGACTCTAAATGGTCGTGAAAGGTAATTGCAGGACGGGCCAACATTGTCACTTCTAACTTTTCACTACTATTGATTCGCACCATTTCTGGCATATCATTCATATACGTATGCGAATTCCCAACAAATAATATTTTCATCCTAATTCCACCTACTTTCAAAGGACTACTCCTTTAGTATAGCTTCAATTACGACTACTTAGCAATCTTTTTAAAAGTAATTATTGCTTTAAATAGATCCCCATCGATTGCAATATTAAAAGTCCCCCCCTGTGCTTCAACAAAACTTTTAGCTATTGCTAATCCTAAACCACTGCCACTTTCATGACGCGATTTATCACCACGAACAAATCTTTCTGTAATTTCTTGAGGACTAAAATTCATCTGCTCTTGTGAAATATTTTTAAAAATAATAGTAATATCCTCAGTTTCCTCCGTTAAATCAACATATACACGGCTATTAAATAGAGCATATTTAGAAATATTAGTGAATAGATTCTCAAAAATACGATACGTCTTATCACCATCTAATTTGAGGATTATATCATTATGTGGATAATTAGTAATAACAGTTAATTGATGCGCATCTAATATTTCACTACATTCAGCATGCGCCTGCTCAATTAATGCAACAATATTAAGTTCCATTAAATTTAACTTGATATTACCACTATTAACTTTACTAACTTCAAATAAATCTTCAATTAAATTCGTTAAACGATTAGAATACTGATTTAAATTATCTAAATATTCATGTCTTGTCTCTATTGGTAAATTATCATCTTGCAATAAAACAATATAATTTTTAATACATGTCAATGGTGTTTTTAAGTCATGAGAAACATTACTTACTAATTCATTTTTCATATTCTGAGACTTAGTTTCTTCTTTAACAGCAGTTTCAAAACCAATTCGAATATTTTTAAATTCATCATTTAAAGCATTAAAAATACCTAAATCACCATCTATCTCTACATCAAAATTACCTTTGCTTAATTCTTTTGTTGCAGTCAATAATTTATCATAGTCATCTTGCACCTTCAGCACTTTATCTTTGACCCAAAAAAATACTAAAAATGCATAAATAATAGCTAGGAAATATCCAAAACCCCAAAAAGTAATCATGATCATAATGATTGCTGTATTAATCAAAATATATTTCATGATTGTTTGATTTAACGACTTTGATAGATCAATATCGGCAATTTGATTAAGTTTATTTTTGATACTGCGTACTCCACTACCAATTAACGTATCTTCTTTTAAATAACGCCAGAATCCTCGAGCAAAAATGTACTTTAATTGGAAGATTCCTAATGAAATAACTAAAAGCGTCAGTATCCAAATCACAAAATTAATAACTATAACGATGTAATCTACATACATGATGTCATATCTTTTTAATAATTCTAAAAGTGAATTATTAAGTGTATAACCCGTCACGATCATACAGCCCATAACGCCAAAAGTAATCATAAGCGTTAAAACAGCTAGATTTATTTCTGCTTTCCATCTCTTTACTGACAAAAACGGATTAACATCTTCTACAATTTTAATTGGATAAAATAAGATAAATAAGACTAATATAGCTGAACAACTTAATAACGCAATAGCTGAAAAATAATTATAGTTTTCCCATGAATTAACATATTGTGAAGCATATCCATGACTGGCTGGTGTTTCTGGAATAATATATGTAATTTGAAGATTCTTAGGAACATTAATCTTGATTGCATTTGTATCAAACATCCAGTTGTCAATATATATAGTATTTTCACCATCATAATGTGCAAATGAGCTTAAAAGGTTAGCAATATTAAAATATGATAGTTTATCACTACTTAAATCCCCATTACATGAAACTAGACCATTTTGATCATAGCTCGCTTCAGTATAGAAACTATATTTACTTTGATCATCATTAGTTGTAATTTTTTCACTATGTTGCGAAATCATTTGATTAGTATTAGTATTAACAGCTTTATAAATAAAATCTCCATCATTATTAAACAATGATGTTATTCCCTTTAAATAATCGTCAAAAACATCTAAAAATATTTGTCTTGTCTGTTCATCAACACTATCATCAAAGCTTACTGCTTCAAAATTAGAATCAAGGGTCTTAGCCATCGCAATAGTAAAAAGCTGTAGATCATCTTCTAAAATTCCCGTTAAATTATCATCACGAGGGGTATTTTCTCTAACATTATCATATAAGGATATAACAACAACGGACATTAATAGTAATATTGATGCAAAAATCACACCAAAAATTCTTTTAGCTTTTGTCATTTTTTACACTCCTTTTTCAATTTTATATCCTATTCCCCAAACTACTTTTAAATATTCTGGTTTTTTAGGATTAGCTTCTATTTTCTCACGCAATTTTCGCACATGCACCATAATTGTCTCAGTATTTATGGCTTCTTCTTTCCAAACAGCTTCATAAATCTCCTCAGCTGAATAGACTCTTCCCGGATAAGACATTAATAATTCAAGTATTTGAAATTCTTTAGCCGTTAAACGAACACCTCGATCATTAACAAACACTTCTTTAGTAAACTTATCCAGCTCTAATCCACCCACGACTAAGCGCTGTTGATTATTATTAAGATTACGATTTTCTTTTAAAGCTAAAATTTGATTATATCTTCGAAGATTCGAATTAACTCGAGCTATCAATTCCATCGCCTCAAACGGCTTAGTAATATAATCATCACCACCAATATTAAGCCCGGTTATTTTATCAATATCTTCAGACTTTGCACTTAAGAAAATAACTGGAAAATCATAGTTTTCTCGTAGTTTTAGTACCATTGTAATTCCATCCATAACTGGCATCATAATATCAACCACTGCTAAATGTATTTCATTTGCTTCGATTAATGCTAACCCTTCTTCACCATTACTAGCTTGTAAAACATTATATCCTTGATTCTTCAAAAAAACTGTTACTGTTTCTCTGATTCCTTTTTCATCTTCAACAATTAAAATTGTATGTTCCATAATCTTCTCCCTTTTTCTAATTAGAATTAACTATTTTTTTATAATAAACGGCACCGGTAATTACTAGTATAACAGTTACCGCAAAGATTGAAACAGCCAATACAATATTGCCGTCTCTTAATGCTCCCGTTAAATATGTAGATGTCACAATACTTGGAATTCTTCCAATCGTTGTAAGCAATAGCCATTGTTTTATATCAATATCTGTTAAGCTAACTAAATAAGTCATAATATCTTTAGGACTTCCAGGAATCAAAAAAATAATAAATAGCCAAAACTTACTTTTTTTAGAAGAAAATAATTTTTTCACTTCTGCAACTTTACTTTGATCAAACATTTTATCAATGATTGAGTGTTGAAAGATTCGTGCTAAATAGTAAACAATAATCGTTCCAATCATTGACCCGATCAAACAAACAATTGTTCCTTGAAATGAACCAAAAATATATCCACTAGCCAGCTCCAAAGGTTCTCCAGGTAAAAATGCTAAAAAGATCTGCAGAGCAATTAAAGCAATCATTGCTGAAACTTTAGTAAAATATGGCAGTGTTTCAATCTCATAAATAACATCATTAAAATCGCAGTTTCTAAATAAATATATTGTAATAAATGCCATGAACAAAATAATTGATGACATCATGAGCAAATTTGTCTTTTTTATTGATTTAAGCATAAGTCGTTCCGCCTTTCTATACTTAAATAATAAAAGACTATCCTAAAACTAAACTAACAATAATTCTTAAAAAATTCTAAATAAAAACCACGCCTAAAAGACGTGGTTTTCTCTGAGGCTATAAGCCTATGTTGCCTGCTCGCGTCTCAAGGCGCTGCTTTCTCTTCGTTCAAGCTATCGCTTTTGACTCTCGCCATCCCTCAAAGGGATTTATTTCCTCCTTTCTCCTTTTGTTATCTTCTTCTCTCTTTTTTGTTTTCTTTCTTCATTTCTTT
>NZ_JAHOCB010000081.1:0-4458 GCF_019125875.1 Erysipelatoclostridium sp. MSK.23.31
AAAAAAGGATACGCAGAGGTATCCGTAAATAAAAAAAAAACCGGCAGCTTGCTATTGTCGCACCTTGGTACTATCTTCGCCGTTATGATGCTTAACTTCTGTGTTCGGTATGGGAACAGGTGTGTCCATCATGCTATCGCTACCAGATCTTCTTTTCTAAGCAATTCCTTTCGAGAATCACTCAAAACTAGATAATAGTTTTCTTGCGTCTTTTGTCTTCCACTTTGTCTTCTTTCAGTTTCAAGCCTTAACCCTTTTTCTCTAGGTTAAGTCCTCGACCTATTAGTATCAGTCCGCTGAACATGTCGCCATGCTTACACTCCTGACCTATCAACCTTATCGTCTTTAAGGGGTCTTACTTACTTGCGTAATGGGAAGTCTCATCTTGAAGTGGGTTTCACACTTAGATGCCTTCAGCGTTTATCCCTTCCATATTTAGCTACCCAGCTGTGCCACTGGCGTGACAACTGGTGCACCATTGATATGTCCATCCCGGTCCTCTCGTACTGAGGACAGATCTTCTCAAACTTCCTACGCCCACGACAGATAGGGACCGAACTGTCTCACGACGTTCTGAACCCAGCTCGCGTACCGCTTTAATGGGCGAACAGCCCAACCCTTGGAACCGACTTCAGCTCCAGGATGCGATGAGCCGACATCGAGGTGCCAAACCTCCCCGTCGATGTGAACTCTTGGGGGAGATCAGCCTGTTATCCCCAGGGTAGCTTTTATCCGTTGAGCGACGGCCTTTCCATTCAGCACCGCCGGATCACTAAGCCCGACTTTCGTCCCTGCTCGACTTGTAGGTCTCGCAGTCAAACACCCTTATGCCTTTGCACTCTGCGCTTGATTTCCATCCAAGCTGAGGGTATCTTTGGGCGCCTCCGTTACTCTTTGGGAGGCGACCGCCCCAGTCAAACTGCCCACCTGACACTGTCCCGTTGCCAGTTCCATGGCATCCGGTTAGAACTCCAATACAAGAAGAGTAGTATCCCAACATTGACTCCTCACACACTGGCGTGCATGTCTCTCAGTCTCCTACCTATCCTGTACATCTTGCATCAAAGTCCAATATCAAGCTACAGTAAAGCTCCATGGGGTCTTTCCGTCTAGTCGCGGGTAACCTGCATCTTCACAGGTACTAAGACTTCACCGAGTCTACAGCTGAGACAGCGCCCAAATCGTTACGCCTTTCGTGCGGGTCAGAACTTACCTGACAAGGAATTTCGCTACCTTAGGACCGTTATAGTTACGGCCGCCGTTTACTGGGGCTTCAATTCAATGCTTCGCTTGCGCTGACACATCCTCTTAACCTTCCAGCACCGGGCAGGCGTCACCCCATATACGTCGTCTTTCGACTTAGCATAGAGCTGTGTTTTTGGTAAACAGTCGCTTGGGCCGTTTCACTGCGGCTCATATCTCTATGAGCACTCCTTATCCCTAAGTTACGGAGTCATTTTGCAGAGTTCCTTAGCTATAGTTCTCTCGCTCACCTTAGGATTCTCTCCTCACCCATGTGTGTCCATTTTCGGTACGGGTTACTGTATGATTATCACTAGAAGCTTTTCTTGGAAGCTGGCTTCACGGACTTCTGTACTTGCCGCAGCTTTCCATACGCCTCACGCCTTTGCCTTTCGACAGCCGGATTTGCCTGGCTGTCGGCTACCTCGCTTGCACCTGCATTTCCATCAGCAGGATCCGCTAGCCTTCTCCGTCACTCCATCATTCATACCGTAAGTACAGGAATCTCTACCTGTTGTCCATCGACTACGCCTCTCGGCCTCGCCTTAGGTCCCGACTTACCCAGAGCGGACGAACCTTCCTCTGGAAACCTTGGGTTTTCGGTGCGTGGGATTCTCACCCACGTTTCGCTACTCACACCGGCATTCTCTCTTCTATGCGCTCCACGGCTCCTTACGGTACCGCTTCTCCGCACATAGAACGCTCCCCTACCACTCACGCTTACGCGTAAATCCATAGCTTCGGTAATATACTTAGCCCCGGTAAATTATCGGCGCAGAGTCATTCGACTAGTGAGCTGTTACGCACTCTTTAAAGGATGGCTGCTTCTGAGCCAACCTCCTAGTTGTCTGGACATCTCCACATCCTTTTCCACTTAGTATATATTTTGGGACCTTAGCTGATGGTCTGGGCTGTTTCCCTTTTGACAATGGACCTTATCACCCACTGTCTGACTGCCGAGTATATCTTTGTGACATTCGGAGTTTGATTATGTTCAGTACCCCGAGATGGGGCCATCACATATTCAGTGCTCTACCTTCACACGACTTTACCTCGACGCTAGCCCTAAAGCTATTTCGGGGAGAACCAGCTATCTCCGAGTTCGATTGGAATTTCACCCCTAGCCACAACTCATCCGCCAACGTTTCAACGGGGGTCGGTTCGGTCCTCCATCGGGTTTTACCCCAACTTCAACCTGGTCATGGCTAGATCACTCGGTTTCGGGTCTACGACATGCAACTTTCGCCCTGTTAAGACTCGCTTTCGCTTCGGCTCCGCATATCCTGCTTAACCTCGCTCCATATCGTAACTCGCCGGTTCATTCTACAAAAGGCACGCTATCACCCTTTAACGGGCTCTAACTTCTTGTAAGCATATGGTTTCAGGTTCTATTTCACTCCCCTCCCGGGGTTCTTTTCACCTTTCCCTCACGGTACTGGTTCACTATCGGTCACAGAGGAGTATTTAGCCTTACCAGATGGTCCTGGTGGATTCCGACAGGATTCCTCGTGTCCCGCCGTACTCAGGTGCTGTCTCGTGCTTCTTCACTATTTCGGCTACGGGGCTGTCACCCTGTTTCGCCGGACTTCCCATTCCGTTCGCCTATAATGATTTCTTGCTCTTTGCCGACAGTCCTACAACCCCGATCCTAAGATCGGTTTGGGCTCTTCCCCTTTCGCTCGCCGCTACTTAGGGAATCATTCGTTTATTTTCTCTTCCTTCAGGTACTTAGATGTTTCAGTTCCCTGAGTCTCGCCTCTCTGAAGCTATTTATTCACTTCAGGATACCTGGTCTCTACTCCAGGTGGGTTCCCCCATTCGGACATCGACGGATCGTTGCATGCTTACTGCTAACCGTCGCATTTCGCTGTTTGCTGCGTCCTTCTTCGCCTCTCTGTGCCTAGGCATCCGCCATACGCTCTTTCTTACTTTACCTATTTTGGTGTTTGCTTGATTACTATTTTCAACTATTTACTAAAATCCATCCATCCGTTTCGATTTATGTTTTTTAGTGATGAAAATTCTTAGTTTTCGACTTTTCTAGAAAGACCTCAATAATAACAATTACTATTTCGATCTCATTTTCTATTTCTATCGCAATTTATTTTCTATTATCCAGTTTTCAATGATCTCTGAGTCATACCTGAGTATCACTCAAAACTAAACAGTATCTTCGAAACATCACTTCTCTTGTGCATCATCTTCGATCATGCGTTTCTCCTTAGAAAGGAGGTGATCCATCCCCACGTTCCCGTAGGGATACCTTGTTACGACTTCACCCCAATCATCAATCCCACCTTAGACAGCTCCTTCCTTGCGGTTAGGCCACCGGCTTCGGGTGTTATCAACTCTCGTGGTGTGACGGGCGGTGTGTACAAGGCCCGAGAACGTATTCACCGCGACATGCTGATTCGCGATTACTAGCGATTCCAACTTCATGTAGTCGAGTTGCAGACTACAATCCGAACTGAGAATGGTTTTATGGGTTTTGCTTCACCTCGCGGCTTCGCTTCCCTCTGCACCATCCATTGTAGCACGTGTGTAGCCCAGGTCATAAGGGGCATGATGATTTGACGTCATCCCCGCCTTCCTCCAGCTTGTCACTGGCAGTCTCGCTAGAGTCCCCAACTTAATGATGGTAACTAACGATAAGGGTTGCGCTCGTTGCGGGACTTAACCCAACATCTCACGACACGAGCTGACGACAACCATGCACCACCTGTATCTCATATAGCTATCTCTCCATCTCTGGAGCCTTTATGAGTATGTCAAGACCTGGTAAGGTTCTTCGCGTTGCTTCGAATTAAACCACATGCTCCACCGCTTGTGCGGGCCCCCGTCAATTCCTTTGAGTTTCATTCTTGCGAACGTACTACTCAGGCGGAGTACTTATTGCGTTAACTGCAGCACTGAACTTTGACATCCAACACTTAGTACTCATCGTTTACGGCGTGGACTACTAGGGTATCTAATCCTATTTGCTCCCCACGCTTTCGGGACTGAGCGTCAGTTGCAGGCCAGATCGTCGCCTTCGCCACTGGTGTTCCTCCATATATCTACGCATTTCACCGCTACACATGGAATTCCACGATCCTCTCCTGCACTCTAGCTGCCTGGTTTCTATGGCTTACTGAAGTTAAGCTTCAGGCTTTCACCACAGACCCTTGCTGCCGCCTGCTCCCTCTTTACGCCCAATAATTCCGGATAACGCTTGCC
>NZ_JAHOCB010000082.1:0-4055 GCF_019125875.1 Erysipelatoclostridium sp. MSK.23.31
TATGGATGATAATGAATTTGAATATCCAGAAGTTATTATAAAAGAGAACGGTAAATGGAATTCTTCTGGAGATTTTATCATTATAAATTTTAATTATAATAGTTTGACAAAGGAACAGATACATTTTTATAAGTGTATTTTTGTAAAAAATCATGGTTATTTTACAGAATGTAAAATCTTGTCAAGTTTTACTGTGTATAACCCTACACAAAAAACGGCATAAAAGGCTTTTTTTCGTGTAGGGTTATACACGATTTTTATCAATTTTTGGCCTTTGATTACTAATTTCCTAAATATATGAATTTTTTTCTTATGATTTTAACAAAAAAAATCACGTATTTAAGCCGATTTTAGGAATATCCAACATTAAAATGTCTGTTTAGCCTAAAAAATTGTACTAAAACAGTGTTGAAATTTGTACTAAAAGTGTTATAATTATGTCATACTTGGGGTAAGTGTAATAAGAATTTAAATTCTGTTACTCATAGGAATCCTGGTAAATTTACCAGCCCCTGAAAAATAAATATTTGTACACAGCTTAGGGAATATTGCTGTAAAAGTTATGTAGATAATTATACATAACTTTTTTTATTGCACAAATTTGAAAGGAGATATTTTTATGTGTGAAAATAATTCTAAACTATTTGAAGTGTTAGAGATGATTGAGGATGATATTGAAATTAATGATGAGGATATTGATAGTGAACAATTTTTTTCGTTAAAAGAGGTAGGTGTTACTAATGAATAATGAAATGTCTAAAACAAGGCAAATGCTGATAGAGGGCTACATAGAGTCACTTGAACAGGAACAGATTCCCTGGAGAAAAGGATGGGGTAATGGTAATTCTCAGCATAATCCCATAACAAACACTCTTTATCGTGGTATTAATCAACTGTTGTTAAATTATATATATGATGAGAGAAGATATGAAGATCCAAGATGGCTTACTTTCAATCAGATCATGAATGAGGGCTGGACTTTAGAAAACGCTAAAAGGCAGGGGGTACCATTAGAAAAATGGGGTATATACGATAGAGAAGAAAAGAAATATATAAATGTTTCGGATATGAAGAAAATTATTGCAGAGGAACAGCTTGAAGGAAGAGAAGTTGATGCAAGATTTTGTTGGAGCTGCAAAACGTTTACGGTATTTAATGCATCGCTTGTTAAAGGCATAGAAAAATATGAAATTATTAGAAATGAATTTGATATTGATGAGGTAGGATTAGAAATGATTGAAAACTATTGTGATGCTACTGATCTTGCAATTATAGAAGGTAGACAGAGCAAGGGAGAAGCTTTTTATAATAAGATCCACGATACTGTTTATGTTCCAGACAGGTATTATTTTGACGATAGTTATGAATATCTTGCAACTATACTGCATGAATGTTGTCATTCTACTGGTCATCCTAATAGATTGAATAGAAATATGCTTAATGAACATGGTGAATATGCACTCGAAGAGCTTAGAGCGGAAATAGGCTCTTCTTTTTTGTGTGGTGATTTAGGGTTAGATATCAGTAATGCAAGAATTGATAATCACAAGGCATATATTCAAAGCTGGATATCAGGGTTTAAAGAAAAACCAAATGTTCTATTAAGTACTATAAATGATGCAAAGAAGATTACTGATTATATTGAAAATAAAGGTGAATTAAGTGGAATTATTGAAAGACAAAAGAGTGTTATACAAGGTCGAAAAAGATAAATCCTGGTAATTTTACCAGGGGTGTAAGGAGATGATTATGTGAAGAATTACCCAATCATTTATTTAAATGAAAAAAAATTTGTGACATTAACTGGTGCTAATAATGAATATATCAAAATATTAAAAGGAGCAAAAGATACTAACAATGAAAGTACTATAAGAATTAAAATTAAACAAGACGATAAAATGTCAGGCTTAGGTAGCAGAGAATTTGAACTAGTTATAAGCGAATCGAGTTATCCGAATTTATTTATTGAAATGATGAATTATATGGAAATGGTATATCTGCATGACTGTTTTAAAGGTGTTGATGCAGATAAGGTAATAAAGAAGCTGCATGATAAGCAGGATGAACTTGAATATTGGTATATCGAATATATACTTGAGAATCAAATAGATAACAATTTAAATGAACTACTCAACAACCCGATAGATTACGCATCAACAAATTATTTAGCACCACACGAGATAGCATATATGATATTTCAATGTGAACAGTGGGACAAAGAACATGGTTTTGATTCTGAGTTTAGTTATGATGAGATGGATACAGATTATCTTGAAAATTATTACGCAGATAGATTTAATATCGATTATCATGAAGAAAATATTAATAGATACATAAATAAATATGCAAGTGATAAAATTATAAGTTCTAAATTAAAAAGAAATTTAGATGTCTATAGCAAGTTAAAGAAATATCAAAAAAAAAGGAGAGCAGGAATTGGTATATAAAGTAAAAAAACTGCTTATATTTGTTTTATGCTTGCTATCGTTATTTATCACAGGTTATTCAGGTTAGTTTGGTAATTAGTTATTAGATACTATATTTGCTGACGTATGAAGAATAATTTTATACTTAAATTTTATATTTTGCTCGCCTAATAAATAAACAGTAGAGATATCTCCCATATATAATAATTCTCGGCGGGTTTAGACTATTAAGAACAATAAGGATTTATTCCTCATTGTTCTTAATTTTCATTTTATCTGTTAAGAGTAAAAAACAAGTATACTTATCTTATCCCTATCCAACTCTAACAGATAAAGACTAGATAATATTATTAGCATATTATCTAGTCTACGACATAAAGAGAGTCAGGTGAATTGTAAAGCTATGGATAATAGCTTGTTGTTCGTTAATAAGCATGATGTTAATTTTTTCCAATCTTGTAATCGAATCACAAAAAGAAGACTAAGTATTCTTTTGAAAAATGAATAAATTATATTAATGTCACCTAAAATGACATTTTTTTTGATAAATTATATGTGGGTGGGAGATCATGAATATTGGAAAAAGATTAAGAAAATTAAGAATTGAACATAATTTAACTCAAAATGAAGTTTCAATATTAACTGGAATAAAACGTTCGTCAATTGCATCTTATGAGCTTAATGAACAACTTCCACCGGTTGATAAACTGATACAGTTGGCAAATTTATATAAAGTTAGCCTTGATTATTTATGTGGGTTAGATAATAGTGAAATTCGAAATACTAGAAATGAAAAATCAAAGATATAAAGAACTGTTTCACTATGTGGGACAGTTCTTTATTTGGAGGGAGAAGCTGAAATGAAGGTTAAGGAATTATGTTTAAATTATTTAGATACAAGAAACAAAAAAATCATTGCTGGAATTAGTGTAGTGGCAGTGATTTTAGCTAGTACACTGGGTATATATGCTTTAACAAAAGATAATTTACCCGATTTCGTTCTAAGTGATAGTAAAACTATTAAATTAGAATATGGAGATAAATATTCTGTTAACGGCATGAAATTATTAAATACAGAAGGTATGGATGATGAAGATAAAAAAATATTAAAAAATGGTTTAAGTATAAAAACTAATTTTAAATATGAGGATGGTAAAGATTATCCAGCAGTTGGAGAGTATAAGATAACAATGACCTTTAATGATAATACACTTGTTAAAAAGGTTAAAGTTGCTGATACGACTGCACCAGAACTTAATACAGAATTTCGTGATATTGATATTGTTAAAGGTACTGATCTAAATAATTATGATTTCGGCGGTCTTAATTTATTTAATGCAACAGATCTATCGCCTGTAGAGGTAGGATACGACAGCAGTGCAATTGACACTAACACAGTAGGAACATATGTATTAAAAACTACAGCTAGAGACAGTTCTGGCAATGAAACTGTGAAAGAAATGTCAACTAATATTACTGAAGCTCCAAATGAAAATCAGGAATTAGTAACAGAAACAGTAACTAATGAGGATGGAACAAAATCTATTCGCAATACATTAAGAGATAAAGCGACAGCTCAAGACAATACAGCAAATACTAAAATTGGTTCTAATTCCAGTAAAGGAAGCA
>NZ_JAHOCB010000083.1:0-3995 GCF_019125875.1 Erysipelatoclostridium sp. MSK.23.31
TAGAACTATAACTCTTATCAAAAGAATTTGGTTCATTAAATGTTTTCCTTCAGTAAGGACATATCATTCTTCTTAATTCGTAATTAATATATGTATCAGTAGCATTTATGATTTGATAAACATATTTTCTTTTTTTATATTCTTTTACTTTAGAAGTTAGTTTAAGACATTGAGGACATCTGCAAGGTTATCCATTAAGATGTACATATAACAATATTTGTGGTTGAGTTTCTTACTGTCTCAATGTTTTCTACCTCTTCTTGTTTTAAATCTAATAAATTAATGATAAAATTTTTCATAAGGGCTTCTCTGGTTATACTTATATCTAGACAAAATAATTATAACAAGGAACCCTTTTAATGTTGAAAAAACCTACTTATGTTAAAGCAAGAAAATGAAAAACCCTACAAAATTTTGTTATACCTTTAAAATGCTAGATCAACACTGTTTATATAGAAAAATAAATTTTATTTTAATAATATAAAATAAAATCTAATTAATACTTAAGTTACTTTGATATTTATGTTAGAATCTTAATATTGCGAATAGGAGGAAATATATGAGTAAAGTAATTAAGTTAGGCAATTATAAAGGAATCGAGGCAGAAGTAACAAAACAACCTGTTGCTGATACAGAGGTAGATAATGAGATTCAACGTTTAGTTGCTCAAAGTACAAGTCTAATCGAAAAAGATGGTGATGTTACTAATGGCGATGTAACAACTATTGATTTTGAAGGTTTTAAAGATGAAGTTGCTTTTGATGGTGGAAAAGCTGAAGGTTTTCAACTAGAAATCGGGTCTGGTCAATTTATTCCTGGATTTGAAGAACAAATGATTGGGATGAAAAAAGGTGAAACAAGAGAATTAAATTTAACTTTTCCAGAAAATTATGGAGCTGCAGATCTTGCTGGAGCAGATGTTGTTTTTAAGGTAACTGTTCATAAAATTGAAGAGAAAAAAGAAGCTGAGTTAAATGATGCGTTTGTAGCATCACTAAATGCACCTGGAATCGAAACGATTGATCAATTACGCGATAATATAAAAGCATCTTTAGAAGCCCAACATGAACAGGCATTTATGGCTGCTAAAGAAAATGCAGCATTAGGAAAATTAATTGATGACTGTGAAGTAGAAGTAGAGGAAAGTGATATTGAAAAAGCGCTGCAACAACAACTTCAACATATCAGTATGGAACTTGCTAGTCAAGGAATGCAATTAGAACAATATTTACAAATGATGGGAATGAATCAAGAGACATTATTACAACAATTAGCACCTTCAGCTAAACAACAAGCAACTTTTGAAGCCATTATTGATGAAATTGTGGCGATTGAAAATTTAGAGACTAGTGATGAAGAAGCAAATCAACAAGTAGAAGCAATTGCCGCACATAATCAAGTGTCTAAAGAAGATGTTTTAAATCAAATTGATATTGAAAGTTTGAAACGTGATTTAAATAGAATTAAAGCAAGTCGATTAATTATGGATAACACTGTTTTTATTGAAGTATAATAGAAAGAATTATTGATATCTTTATTAAGATATCATAATTCTTTTTTTATAATAAGTATGAAGATTGTACAGTTACTTAATCCAAGATGAAAAATAATTGTTATAATTAGAAAAAGTTGATAATTTAAATCGAGGGTTATATGAAAAAAATTTTAATTAGTATTATTTTATGTGGATGTAAAACAGCTGTGAGTCGAGAAATTAAAACAGAAACACGATATAATCAAATTGAAATCAATGCAGCTATGGATGAAATTGAAATGGAATTTGCAAATTGCACCTTATTGGAATTATCTTTTGATGAAACAAATGAGCAAAATTAAAATTTTGATGGTGGGAAAATTATTGTTTATGGTAAAATCAAGGTTGACGAGACAATTGGTATCGAAAATTTAGAGATTAACAGTATTTGTGATAAATTTTTTTTAATTTTGGAAGTTAACATGCATGGTGAGTGGAAAATAGCAAGCTATGGATGTTGAATTCTAGGAACTAGAAGTATTTAGGAAAGTAAAAACGATAATAAAGGAGGAATTGATGATGCAACGTGGTATTTTAATTACGGGTGGCGCTCATGGAATTGGAAAACAAATTTGTTTGGATTTTTTAAGGCAAGGGGATAAAGTATGTTTCATAGATATTAATGAAGAGGCATCAAAACGCTTTGAAAGTGAATATCATGATTTATACTATTATTACGGTGATGTAGCAAATCCAGATACATTGAAAAATTATGTTGATTTTGCTAAAAAAAGGTTAGGACGAATTGATGTATTAGTTAATAATGCCTGTAAAGGGATGAGGGGAATATTATCGGATATTGATTATAATACTTTTGATTATGTACTTTCAATAGGTTTAAAAGCCCCTTATGAATTAAGTCGATTGTGTAAAGAAGAATTAATTAAAAATAAAGGAAAGATTATTAATATTGCTTCTTCACGAGCGTTTCAGTCAGAGCCCGATAGTGAGGCATATGCCAGTGCAAAAGGTGGAATCGTAGCTTTAACACATGCATTAGCGATATCACTGGGTCCTAACGTATTAGTTAATTGTATTGCTCCCGGATGGATCAATGTTGATGAAATAGAAAATTTTGGTGAACTTGATAAGGCTTCTCTACCGGCTGGGAAAGTAGGAACACCAAAGGATATTTCTAAAATGGTTTTATTTTTATGTGGGCAAGATTTTATTACCGGAGAAACGATTACGATTGATGGCGGAATGAACAAACGGATGATTTATCATGGTGACTGGAATTGGCAATATCATGAAGAATAAAAAATAGTAATATACTAATTTTTGTTATTTTAATTTTAAAGCTAAATATAAAATATTAGCATCACGAAATTTTCGTGGATTATAACCACATAATTTATGGATACGATCTAATTTATACTGTAATGTATTTTTATGGATAAAAAGACGATTAGCAGTATTTAATAAGGACATATCCTCTTCAAAATATATGTGTAATAAATTTAAATCTTCTAATGATAACATTGCAATTGTTTTATTTAGATAGTCTTTTTTGTCATAAATGGATATTGATTGAAGAATAATTTCAAGTGTTAACACATCATAGTTAATATATTGATGGTCTTGAATATTTCTTAGAGCAATTAAGGCAGAATGATAAGATTCACTAAGTTTTATTAAAGGAATTTGTTTACCAACAGCTATTGAAACCTGATTACCGGCAAGTTTTTTGAGCTTATATTCACATCTATTAAAGTAATCAGCATCTATTATTGCTAGAAAACGATTGGGGTACTGATAGTGATATACCGGAATGGCTAAGCTATGAAGTTCTTGGATAATAGACTGCTCATTTACGAGCCGTTTTGCTAAAATAATCAAAAGACGATAATTGTTTTTTAAATCTAACTGAAAATATTTTAACATATCTGAAAAATATTGGGAGTCAAGGTTTTCTTGGTCTAGTAATGATTGTAACAGATAATGCATTTTTTCAGCCTGGCTACGATTAAATTCATTCAGCTCTTTTTCTCGAATTAATAGATTTGTGATTTTTTGTGCTAAATAGGCATATTTTTTTACTTTATCAGGTTTACCACTGATTCCAATAACAGCAATAATTTGATCGTGGTAATAGACTGGTAAATTAACTCCCTGAAGACTACCATTAAAACTAGTATCATCATACACTTCGATAATTCTTTTCTCCTTGATGGCTAAAAGACCAGCTTCATGGAAGGAACCAATTCTTTTTATATCTGTACTGGCATAGATAATTCCTTGACAATCAATAAAATTAATATCGTGGTCACAAATATCTTTAACTGTTTCAACGATTTGAGTAGCTAATTGGTTATTAATATACATATAATCCTCCTTTGGTATAAGTACTAAATAAATATGCATTTTATTTAAATAACATGTTAATTATAACATATTATTTATAAAAAATTTTATATCCGATTTTTGATTATCCGCATGAACACTATACTTTCAAACATTT
>NZ_JAHOCB010000084.1:0-3569 GCF_019125875.1 Erysipelatoclostridium sp. MSK.23.31
TAGATAACGGGGGCACAGTCAAGGCTCGCAGGCTCGCCAGCCGACAAAGCATTTCTTCCCCTTGACACAAGGTGTCATGGCGGTAAGCCTGAGAGGCTTCCGCCACCGTGTCAGAAATACTTTGTCAGCAAGTCCTGTTTTGCCTTTTCTAACAAGTTCCATTTCAACCAATATTCATATCTACGGGTTTAATCAGATGGGTATTTCTTTTTGAATGTTTTTGTATTTCATGCTATTGTGCTTATTCACTCACAATAGCATAGTAATTCTTATATGCTTATTTGTCAATATCTTTTTTTGTCTTTACAAATCATATTAAGCATGATAGACTTATAACAGTGAAGATATAACGAGATATGGAGGGTTGTGCAATGAAAATAAGCCATTTAGGAAATAATATACAGACCATAAGAAAATTTAGGGGAATGAAACAACAGGAACTTGCGGACAAAATCGGTATCAATATGCAGAGCCTTTCCAAGATTGAAAGAGGGTTGAACTATCCTGCTTATGAAACGCTGGAAAAGATAATGGAAGTGCTGGACGTAACGCCGAATGAATTATTATCGGGAGAATGGAAGTATGTCAATCAGTCTGAAAAAGAAGTCTGTCAGTTTTTAAGAACAGAAGAACGTCTAAATGCAGAACTGAAACACGGACACTATGATAACTTCTTTGACAGCGAGGAAGAATGGCTGGAATATGAGTTGGAAAAGTTACGGGAATACATTACAGACTATATCAACGGGAAAAGCATTGAAGCGTCCGACCTTTACCCAATCAAAGAATTTATCCAGCATTTGAAGTTTCAAAAATTACTAGACCGCTATGATGATTTATACAGTATGGATATGTTTGGGGAAAGCATAGAGGGACATAAATATAGGACACCTTATCAAGTCGTGAAAATGATAAATCCGAACTCAAAAGAGGATATGGAACTGTTACGGGAAGTATTAAGGAATAACCATTTTGATGATGAGGACGAGTAATCTTTTTCCTCTTGCGAGAAGATACAGCAAACAAAAAGCCCGATCAAGAGTGCAAAGCACCACCAATGGTGGCAAGCTCTTGACAGGGCTTTTTCTTTTCTGTTGTGGGTACTCAAGAGGAAAAAAGGAAAAGTGTGATGTCTCAATTTTTTTATCTTGCACGCATAAAAAGATTGAAAGAGGTGTTTGTTTCCAGTATAATGTTTTTTGTATAGAAGCAAGGATTGAATTTTTTTGAAAGAAAGGGTTGACAGTCATGTTCACACATTGTTACGCTTGCGACAGACAGACAGACAGACAGACAGACAGACAGACAGACAAGTAAATTCTGCCCTTTTTTCAATTCTATCAATAATAAACAGAACGCACAGATTATCCAGTTATAAGGGGGAGTTTGTGCGTTTTTCTATGCAAAGAATTTATGAAAAATAAGGAGTGAACAAACTATGAAGAAAAAACAAGTCCTTGCAGTAAGTTCCGCATTGATGATTGGAACAACAACTGCACTTACAGGGCTTCCTACTCCTGTCATGGCACAGGAAAACACAGAAGTTGTGCAGGAAGCCGTTGTAGAAGAAAACAAGACAGAGCAAGTTCCTGTGGAACAGAAAACAGAAAACGCAGAAGTACAAGAGAATATAACAGACAAGGAACAGGAAGAAACTGCTGAAAATGCAGAAACTTTAAAAGAAGAAAGTACAAAACAGGAAACACCTGCAACACCAGAAAAAGAAGTGGTTACCGAAGATAAGACCGTTGAAGCAAGCAAAAATACAGAAGTAAAAGCTGGAAGTATTGCTATTGATGAAGCACATTTTCCAGACAAAGTATTTAGAGAACAAATCATTGCAGAATTTGATAAAGACGGCGATAGTGTGTTATCTGTTGATGAAATATCAAAAGCCCAATTCTTAAACTTGCATGATATGAAAACGATATCTTCATTAGAGGGTATTCAATATCTAACAAATTTGCAGTCTTTAGATGTTTCTACGACTTCTGTTTCAGACTTAAGTCCGGTTAAAAACTCATCTTTAAAAAGATTAGATTGTCGTTCTTCAAAAGTAAGAAGCGTTGATTTAACACGTTATCCGAATTTGGAAGCTTTCGTTTGCGATAATACATCAATTAACAGTCTTGATGTATCTAAGAATGAAAAATTGAATACGTTATTTGCAGATAGTACCTCTATTTCCAATTTAGATGTAACAAACAATCCTAACTTAGAACAACTATCTTGTAGCAATACAGGATTAATGGAACTTGATGTCACACATAATCCGCAATTAGTCACTTTAGATATAGGAGATACAAAAGTAAAAACACTTGATATAAGTAAGAACCCTAATTTGAAACAACTATCATGTTATATGACAAATATAGCTGAATTAGATGTAACAAAAAACACAAAACTGACACGCCTTTTTTGTCATGATACAACTATTAAAAAATTAGATTTAAGCAATAATTTAGAACTTGAAATGCTACGTTGCGGTGAAATTTTTGAACAAGGGATAAGAGGTCTTGATATAAGTAAAAACACAAAAATTAAAAAATTAATTTGCGATGATTTATACTGGTTAAATGTCGGAGAGAATAAAGTTCTTGAAAATAATCATGCTTTTGTAGGCAACGGTTATATTGATATTAAAGGGAATAAAATCGACTTAAAAAAAGATGTTGAACAAGGAATAGATATTTCAAAAGTAAAAGTTACTGCAAATGGAACTTTAGATAAAGATACAGGAATTATAACGGTAGATGATGTAAAAAAACCAGTTACTTATGAGTATGATTGCGGTACTTATAAAGACGGAAACGTTGTTTTAAAAGTAGAATTATCGTTAAACTCACAAGGAGAAGATAATACAGCACCAACTATTTCTGCAAATGATGTTACATTGAATGTAGGCGATACTTTCGACCCATTGGCAAATGTAACAGCAACAGATAAAGAGGACGGAACTATCACTTTGACAAAAGATAATATTGTTGCAAATGATGTAGATACTTCTAAGGCTGGTACTTACCATGTGACTTATAAAGTAACAGATAAAAACGGAGCTTCTGCTAAAAAAACGATTACTGTAACTGTGAAACAAAATACAGGCGACCTTAACTCTGCTCCAATCATTTCAGCAAATGATGTTACATTGAATGTAGGCGATACGTTCGACCCATTGGCAAATGTGACAGCAACAGATAAAGAGGACGGAACGATTATTTTAACAAAAGATAACATTATTGCAAATGATGTAGATACTTCTAAGGCTGGCACTTATCATGTAACTTTCCGTGTAGTAGATAAAAATGGTGCAATTACTGAAAAAACAATTACAGTTACCGTAAAAGAAAAAGTAACAAATAAACCTGTAAGTCCACAACAGCCACAGAAACCGAGCAAGCCAACTACTCCAACAAAGCCTAGCGGACAAAAGAACCCTGTAAAAACAGGTGATATGACAAACGTAGGATTGTTTACTTCTATGTTTGCTGGTTCAACCGGTGTATTAGCTGTTTTATTAACGACAAAAACATACCCAGGAGGACTTTTACATGACCCAAGTACATTTTACA
>NZ_JAHOCB010000085.1:0-3357 GCF_019125875.1 Erysipelatoclostridium sp. MSK.23.31
ATGCTGATACTTGAAATACTAAGACATTATAATTAATCCGCTATTTTTAAGTATGCAAAAAATAAGAATATAGGGGGATAGTTATGAAAAAAGAACTGCTTAAAATAAATGAAATGGTTAAAGGTGATGAAATAGCAGAAAAAATTATGAGTGATTTGCTGGATGTTTATTATAAAAGAGAAAGAATTGGAGAGTTTAGAAAAAAGCTAATACATTTTTCTAAACCATTAATAATTATAATTGCAGAAGTATTATTTTTATTGACAGGTTTAGTATTAGCGTTCAATGTAGATAAGAGACTAGATCTATATTCGTTAAACCCAATAGTATTTCCTATAGTACTTGCTTTTGGTTTTTTAATGATTTTTTATTTGCAGTTAAAATTATCATATATGCTTGAAGATGTAAATGATAAAATTAATGAGAAATATTTATATAAAATCAAGGATGGTGAACTGGATTATATAAATGACATTTTGTATGAACAGAAAGAATTTAAGAAAAAATACGAGATAATAAAAAAAGGAAGCAACAGGTACATAGATTATCCACCATTAACTAAAATACGGAAAAAGACAAAATACAATGAGTTAGAAATTTATAGTTATTATCAGATTAATAAGATATCATTCGATAAAATTGATATTGATTGTTGGGAATGTAAAATATGGAAGTAAATAGAAAATAATATAAAACTAGGAAGATGGGGGTTTAAGATGGAATTTGATACTTCGACTGATTTTGGATATTTTTTGATACGAGTGCTTATATTTTGTGTAGGAGCTTATATAGTATTAGTGCTTTATGGAAATTTTTTTAACAATGAGAGATATTATAAAGAATATGAACTAATAAATGTAGTTGATGATGATTCAGATGGAAGAAAAGATGAAATTACATATGCATATATTGATAAAAATGATGAGATACATTTCTGGTACAAGGATGAAAATAATGAACTGGTAAAAAGTACATATAATCTCGATAAAGTAAAAATATATGAGACTAACATTGAAAAACCAGTGGTTAAGTTTGGATACGGTTTATTTAATAGGCTTGTTTCAGTAGAGTTAAGTATAAGTAGAGATTATATAAAATAACTATATAAACAAAGATTAAAGGAGAAGAATATGATAAACAGAGTAGTATTAGTTGGAAGACTGTCAAGAGATCCTGAACTTAGAAGGACACCACGTGGAGATGCTGTTACTTCATTTACTTTAGCAGTAAATCGCAATTTTACAAGCAGAGAGGGTCAACAACAGGCTGATTTTATCAACTGTATTGTATGGCGTAAGCCAGCTGAAAATGTTGAAAAATACTGTTCAAAAGGTAGTCTTGTAGGAGTTGAAGGTAGACTTCAGACACGTAGCTATGATAATAGCCAAGGTAAAAAGGTATATGTTGTAGAAGTTATTTGTGACAGTGTACAGTTCTTAGAAACAAAATCTGCCCGTGAAAGACAATTACAGCAAATGCAGCAGCCACAAAATAAAGTAGAAAAAACTTATAATAGTGAAGATTTGGAAAAGGAATTTGATAATTCAGCGAATACGTTTGATATTTTACCTGAGGATCTTCCGTTTGAATAAAGGTACTATTTATAGTACCTTTTATTTCCGCCTTTAAATAAACAGTAGAGATATCTCCCATACAAACAATCTCGGCGGATTTTATAAAGCTAAGGATGATAACTATTCCCTATTTTCTTTCCCGTATCATCCTTTATAATCTGAAATAGAGGTAGGTCAAATGACCTACCTCTATTCAATAACAAAATATTCGGGATAAAATAAATTTTGTTATTTAAAAAATATATAAAAGAATATTAACAATCATAACAATTGAAAGTGATAATTACAAGAATAAAGTTTCTATTAACAAAATGGTCTACATTAAAAATCTGTAGGAGAGAGTTTTATTATTAACAGCTTGTTATTTGTCAATAAGCGAAAAATAAATTTTTACTGGACCTGAAGGCCACAATAAAAATTTATTTTATCTTGACTGCTGCACAGTCATTATTGACAAAAACATTTTTTGCTGTCCGACTTGCTCGGCAAGTCAAACAAAAAAGAAAATAAAATTTCCTTTTCTGTTTTCCTATGCACTCCCAATTGTACGCAAAAAACCGCATATTCAAGTGATCGTGAAATACGATCACAATTAAAGGCAAAGGCAGTCACCAAAAAAGAATTATATGGTAGGTCATTTGACCTACTAAAAAAAATGACAAATTGCAAGGATGTCACCTAAAATAACACTATTTTTGGTAAATTATATATGGGTGGGAGATTATGAAAATTGGAAAGAAATTAAGAGAGTTGAGAATTGAACAAAATTTGACCCAAAATGAAGTTGCAATATTGACAGGTATAAAGCGTTCATCAATTGCAGCATATGAGCTTAATGAACAGTTACCACCAGTAGATAAACTGATACAGTTGGCAAAATTATATAAAGTTAGCCTTGATTATTTATGTGGGTTAGATAATAGTGAAATTCGAAATACTAGAAATGAAAAATCAAAGATATAAAAAACTGTTTCACTATGTGGGCCAGTTTTTTATTTAGAGGGAGAAGCTAAAATGAAGATTAAGAAATTATGTTTAAATTATTTAGATACAGGAGAAAAACATATTATTGCAGGAATTACTTCAGCTGCAGTACTCTTAGCTAGTATACTGGGTATATATGCTTTAGCAAGAGCTAATTTACCCGATTTTGTTCTAAGTGATAGTAAAGCTATTAAACTAGAATATGGTGAGAAATATTCTGTCAATGGCATGAAATTATTGAATACAGAAGGTATGGATGATGAAGATAAAAAAATATTAAAAAATGGATTAAGTATAAAATCTAATTTTAAATATGAGGATGGTAAAGATTATCCAGCAATTGGAGAGTATAAGATAACAATGACCTTTAATGATAATACACTTGTTAAAAAAGTTAAAGTCGCTGATACTACAGCTCCAGAGCTAAATACAGAATTTCGTGATATAGATATTGTAAAAGGAACAGATTTAGCAGCATATGATTTTACAGGTCTTAATTTATTTAGTGCAACAGATCTATCGCCTGTAGAGGTAGGATACGACAGCAGTGCAGTTAACAGTAACACAGTAGGAACATATGTATTAAAAGTTACTGCTAAGGATACTTCTAGTAATGAAACTACTAAAGAACTAACAGTTAATATAACAGAAGCTCCAAATGTAAATCAAGAACTTGTAACAGAAACAGTAACTAATGAAGATGGAACAAAATCTATTCGCAATACATTAAGAGATAAAGCGACAGCTCAAGACGATACAGCAAATACTAAAATTAGTTCTAATTCCAGTAAAGGAAGCA
>NZ_JAHOCB010000086.1:0-2996 GCF_019125875.1 Erysipelatoclostridium sp. MSK.23.31
TAAAATATGATATGCTCGGCGATAAGACAGTGTTATAAACTTACAATAACAGTACCGATTTAGCACAGCAGTATAATTAGCTTTTTCATTCCCAACACTACAATATCCTTCAAATCAATAGGTGGAATCTTATATCATCGAGGCATATTATCATATGAAGTCACATAATAGAAATTATCTATTTTTTTGACTTTAAATGTTCCTCCCATATTATTAGGCTTTCCAATAATACTTTGCGTTATCATGTAATAATTGCATTCATCATTCTTTTCAATTTCTTCACTATGAACTTCTTCTATTTTCATAAAGAATACCTTATATGTTGAATTTATATTATAAACATATTCTGCTATTGCTTTTTGTGGTGTTGAATTATCAAATAGATTGCTTATATAATTAGTGTACAATTTCAGCCCGACAAAAAATATAATTATAACAATCAAAATATTAAATACTTTACTTCTCAACAATTTCTTTATTTTTTCTTTCATTAGAATCTAATCCTTACGTATGTTCCAGAGGTATTTTCCCATCCATTTACTGAAGAACTTACTTTAGCACAATAGTTACTTGTATGTTGTGCTATTGTTACATCATAATATCCACTAGATGTTTTACTCCCAGATGCAACTACAAAAGCAACATGATTATATCGTCCATCCTTCTCCCAATCTGCTATTATAAAATCACCCGCCTGCAAATTACCTGAGAATGTATTAAAGTTTCCTGATGCATATTGACTATTACTTCTAGAATACCAGTATGTTTCAAAATTATGCGCAGCTGACCAAGAGGCTGTATATGGTTTCCATGTAGTATTTGTTGGTGCACCACCTGACCTTAGAATCTGCGATGCAAAATTAGTACAATCGGTACTATATGTTGTATAGCTTGGATTAGGATTAACAGCATATTTTTTTGCGTAACTTACTGCTGTGCTTTTATTAAAGTTAAATGAAGCAGCTCGTGTCATAGGCAACTGATTAATAGTATCAATTATAGGACTTGTGTACGGTAAGTAATTGATTAATTCAAAAATATCGACATTTTCCTGATTACATAAAATCCTAGCTTGACTATTTATTTCATGATTTTCACATACTGTGAAAAATTGATTTAAGATATTTATATCTTCTATATCTCCACTAGCAATATTATCAAAATACATTTCTTTAAATACATTAAAATATTCTTTCCAATTGTTTAAGCTTAATGTGTCTAAATTTCCAACTGATGAGATTTCATTTAATTCATCATCAAATTTGCTAATAATAATATCAAATGCAGTACTCATATTATCAAATTCCCAAAACAACGGATTGCTAGTTCCATTAACATTTAATACTCCTCCTGATTTTAAATCAACAATATTTTCTAATAAATTGTAAGGAGATTCACTATAAATATTACAATCTGCATCTAGGCTTATTTCTTTTTCCATTGCAGTTACAGTAGAAATATTAGTTGGAAATATTCCCACTAAAAATACAGCAATAATTAAAGATACAATAAATTTTCTACTCTTTTTTATAACATATCTTCCTTTCATATTTGTTGAAAACGTTTCCTTAACTATATGATAGCACTTTATTTACATATGTCAATAGCTACATATATTTTATATGTATTGAATTATCGATTATATTGTGATTTAATTATATTAGAAATAGGAGATGGATTAATGAGCAGATCTTCAAACAATTTTTTTAGGATGGAAATGTTGCTGTTAAAAATCATAGAAATCGGAAATGGCGAATATTATGGTTATAAAATAGTCCAGCAGCTTCAGGAGTTATCTGATGATAAAATAAAGTTAGCTGAAGGAGTCATGTACCCCATCCTCTATCGGCTTTTAGACAAAGGTTATATTATTGATGAAAAAAGGCTTGTTGGTAAAAGAAAAACAAGAGTTTATTATAAGCTTGAACCAAAAGGAAAAGAATATCTTAACCAACTTTACATTGATTACATGGATATAAACACTAGTATTATTAAAATCATGGAGGCAGGAAATGAATAATGTTGTCAAACAATATCTAAAGGAATGTAGACGTACATTTCCATTTATAAGTAAAAATGAAAAATTATTTTTTAAGCGCTTAGAAGATAATTTGAATGATATTGACGAAAACGTTACTTATAAAGAAATATGCTTAAAATATGGCGAACCAAAAAATGTTATGATTTCTTATATAGAAAATTGTGACAATGAATATATCTTAAAGCGAACTTCTATTAAGTCCATTGTGAAGAAAATATTCATTACCCTATTTTGTATTCTAATAGCACTATGTGCTACACTTCTTATTTATAATCAATTGATATACAATGCATATGATGATTCTAATACTATAAAAAAAGTAACTATTATTGAGGAGGAGTAAAGAAAATGAAAAAAATATTTGCAAGTTTTTTAACTGTTTTAACACTATTAGGCACTACACCTGTATTTGCATTAAATGAAGAAAGCAATACACAGATAGTCGAAAGATTTGAGGACGGTAGTTATATCGAAGTGACAATCGAAGAAATACCAACGCTTACAAGAAGTAACACTAAAAAGGGTAATAAAACAACATACTACAAAAACACATATGATGTAATCTTATGGTCTGTCAAAACCAGTGGAACATTTACTTATGATGGCTCAACCGCAAAATGTACTGCTTCATCAGTTGACACTCAATGTCCAGCTATAAATTGGAAATTGAGTAATATTAGATCATCAAAATCTGGTGCAAGCGCTTATGGATATGCAACCGCAAAAAGTTATAACGGTCTTGGAATGGTTTTACAAACTATAAACGAAACAGTAAAACTTACTTGCAGTCCAAGTGGAACATTATCTTAAAACAATTAAAAATAGGTATAACATCGAAAATTAATCTTTTTGAATGTTATACCTATTTTTTTGCACTATTCAGTTAATTCAGTTTCAATTATCCCGTGCCAGCAGGTGTGATTTTTCGGAGCGGTTCTTTCGGGTTTGACAACTC
>NZ_JAHOCB010000087.1:0-2858 GCF_019125875.1 Erysipelatoclostridium sp. MSK.23.31
TTTTCTGTCTTGATAAATAAAAAACAGCAATATTGCCATTCTTATCTGTTTTATATGTTCCTACTTTCTTTTTATCTGTAACGTTGTATAAATCAAATTCAGCATTTTCAAGTTTTTTACCCGAATCCTTATCAACTTTATAAACATTTATAAAAGTAGGATAGTTGTTTATTTCCCATGTCACATCCAATCCCATATGCAGTTTAGAATCAGTTTTATCATTAGTTATAGTAAAATCGTATGTACTGCCATCATCACGGAAACCATCTGGTACCATAGACTCCTTTAGGGTGTATTCCCCTAAATTAAGATTATCCAGTTCACCATAACCGTTTTCATCTGTTGTAAGATTTCCTACTACTTCGCCCTGCCTATATATAACAGTTCCCTGTGGTGTTCTTATATCGTTTCTGGCAATCACATCAAATGTTGCGTTTGCTAATTTTTCACCTGCATGATAATCTAATTTATCAACAGATATTTTACCCATTATCCTATTGTTTACAACATTGATCGTTGTATCACTTGGCCAAAAATTAACTGCATAAGAATAAATATTTTGCTGTACAGCAGTATTATAATAGATATGAATCACGTACTGTCCACTTTCAGGCATCTGCTTATTTGCACGCCATACCCCGTCACTTTCTTTTGCAAGGTGAACCCAATCAATATCATCTTGTCCCCCATTAATCGACCATGTAGGAAATTTAATCTCTGTTACACTATCTGGTACACCATCCACCTCATATTTTATGTAATGGTTGTCCGCAAGTGTAGACGATAATTTTACATTTACTTCTTTACCTTCAATTTCTGCTGTAAAAACACTTCTGTCGATATAGCCGTCTAATGTAAATTCCTGCTCGTATCTCGAAGAAGCTGTATATCCATTTGGTACTGTTTCCTCTACCTTAAATTTACCTTCATTCAGATCTGTTTTTTCTAAAAAATCACTCTCATATAATTTATTGGTAGAATTATATGAAAACTCTCTTAATTTTTCATATTGACTAGTTGTCTTATTCCACTGTAATAAATCAAATTTAGCGTTAGAAATGTTTTCACCAAAATTGTCAGTTTTATTAATACCTATTTGACTGCCATTTAACCAACTGACATTAAAACTTAATGTTCTTGGGTCACTAGTTACAGAAAGTGTCGCCTCTGCTTGGTATCCACCCCCTGGCATTATAGCCAAAGGAGCATACATTGTAGAATTATTACCAGCTAATTCACCGCTACTATAATCTTCCATTTTTTGTAACGGTGCTGACAAATAAAAAGTATCACCACCATTAATTGAAACTGTTCCACTGCTAACTGTCCCTTTTGTTAGATTATGAAGCTCTACCCCTTCCTGTAAAGGAATGTCTATTGTCACATTGCTTTCAGCATTAAATGTATTGTTTTCAGTTCTCTGAGTACTTGTGCCTGAATCATAATATGCACTTAAATTAGTTTTAGTTAAATTAAATGTTTTTGTCGGTACTGGCATGGACTGAATCTGTTCATATCTCCATTTCAATCCAATTCCATTAGCCAATAAATCATCCCATGACTTACCACCATAAATATCTCCTGAGTAAGCATAACTAGCCATAATATGCGTATACAGATATTTATTAGTGTCATTGGTAACTTGGTCATCTTTAAAAACATCTCCTGGTCCGCCATAACCATAGTAAAGAACTTTCAATAGTGCATCATTATTTCTAATAACATAAGGTGCATATTGTCCTTGTGGTGGCGTGTTTTTTGAAGATTCGAGACAATACGCAAGTGATCCATTAATATAACACATTTTAGTACTCCAATTGCCTAGCCAACTAGGATAATAAATTTCCTGTCCCCATGTAAATGAAATACTGCTTTGTGCCATCACTGGAAATACTGATGACAAAATACATATGATAGAAAGAAACGTAATAATAAAGCATTTAATTTTTCTTGTCATTTTATTTTCCTTCCTTCTTCATTATTTTTCTATATAACTAACAAGGATTTCTACAATAAAATTTCATTTTATTCCCTCCAAAAATAAAAAGCAATTCAACGAATTGCTTTTTATATATATTTATCCCAATATTTTACATCTGTGGCATCACTTGGAACTCTCCACGATTCTAATGGATCGCCCTCATAACAGATATATCCATCCTCAAAAGTTGAATCTCCCCACTTATAAGTCACTGTACGCCAAACTTTTCTTTTTACTGGCTGAGTATTTTCTCCCGTTGATCCAGAATTTCCTCCAGTATTTCCTGAGCTTGATCCACTCCCAGAACTTCCACCTGAATTACCACTATTTCCTCCAGAACTGTTACCACCAGATGTTCCTCCATTTGAAGGCTTGTTAGAACCACTACCAGATGATCCTGAGCTTCCTCCAGTAGAACCTGAAGGTTTGCTTCCAGAACTATTAGAGCTGCTATTTGAATTATTTCCACTAGATACTACTTTATCTCCAGATGAATCCACTTTTTTCTTAACAGTATTTTTTACTGTTTTTGTTCCGTCAGCATTAGTTACTGTCTCTTGGACTACAACTTCGTCTTCGGCAATTGCTGGTGGCGCAATTACTGTAACCTTTACATCTTTTTCAGCTTTATTTCCATTTGCATCTTCAATACTAGCTTTTACAGTATATTTAGCAGGTACATTAATATCTACTGTACTGTAATCAACTGTCAATTCATTTATTGTTGCTAAATCAGTCGCTATAATCAATGATTTAAAATCAAATGTAGTCAAATCTGTCCCTTGAAGAATTTCTATATTTTCTGGTACTGTCATTTCTGGGGCAGTTGTATCTTTCACAACTACCTTAACTGTTTTAGTTTCATCTTTATATGTTA
>NZ_JAHOCB010000088.1:0-2856 GCF_019125875.1 Erysipelatoclostridium sp. MSK.23.31
AATTGTACGCAAAAAACCGCAAATTCAAGTGATCGTGTTTCACGATCACAATTTAGGGTAAAGGCAGTCACCAAAAAAGTTATAATTGTGATAGATTGCTAATTTACCTTTTATGTATTATAATACAAGTGCCTGTTGGTGACATTCGTCTCTAATCTTGCTGGATTAACGAATGTCTTTTTTTGTTTATAAAAAAACATTATAAATTTATACTAAAGAGTAGACAATATACCTTTTATGTGATATAATGAATATAGAAATAAAGAAAGGGGTACTCAAGGGAGTACAAAGGTTAAAAAAATGAATCAAAAATTCTTATTGAAATGGACAGAAAAAGGACCGATAGTAATTGAGACGAAAAGCAATATTATTAGTTATGAAACTATAAAAAATCATGTTGCTGATTTGGTAGATTATGTATCCTATATAGATTTTGGGAATACTAAATACGAAATTATAGTAGATGATGAAGGCATATGTAAGAAACTGCCAATTACTTTTATTGTAGTAGACAAAGTAAATTTAAAAATCTGCTCACCGCTTGCTGGACCTTGCTTAATTGTAAAAAGTGATAGTGAGGGAAATAATTTACCATTAGAGTTTGAAGATGTAATAAAAATCATATTACATGTAAAAGAAGTCGAAGGAAAATACTTTATAGAGTTGGATAATGAATATGTTAATAAAACAAATGAGATGTTGATGAAATTCTTTACATCTAAGTGTAGGTAGGTCATTTGACCTACCTACACAAAGTATATTATGATATATAAAGAAGAAGGTCAAAAAATAGTATAAAAATAGAAGGAGTAGAAAAATGGATGCTAAAAAAATAAATCTAGATACTTATCCTACACTTAATAATGTATGCTTAGTACCTAAAGATACTTTAAAAGAACTTATTGATTATTACAAAGATAATGAATATATAAAACAACAGTTAAAAGAAGTAGAGGAAATAAAGCAGGGTAAGAGAGCGAGTAGAGATATTGATGATGTTATAAGTTTATTGGAGAAAAATGGATTATAATGTATAAAATTATTGTAGATGAAACAGTAACATTGTTTTTTCTAGAAAATAAGATTAGTGTATCTAACACTTTAAAAAAAGTAAAAAATAAACTTGAACTTTTTCCTAGAAGTTATGAATCTTATAAAAATCATGATAATATAAGAGTTATTAAAGTAGAAAATTTACTGTTGTTATATATAATTGATGAAAGTGAAAAAAAGATTTACATTAAAGATATTATTTTTTCTAAATCAAAAGTAACATTTAAATTGTAATAAAGGTAGGTCAAATGACCTACCTTGTTAATAAGGTTCAACAGCTTGTTATTTGTCAATAAACGAAAAATAATTTTTTACTGGACCTGAAGGCCACAATAAAAATTTATTTTATCTTGACTGCTGCACAGTCATTATTGACAAAAACATTTTTTGCTGTCCGACTTGCTCGGCAAGTCAAACAAAAAAGAAAATAAAATTTCCTTTTCTGTTTTCCTATGCACTCCCAATTGTACGCAAAAAACCGCAAATTCAAGTGATCGTGTTTCACGATCACAATTTAAGGTAAAGGCAGTCACCAAAAAAGTAATAATTGTGATAGATTGCTAATTTACCTTTTATGTATTATAATACAAGTGCCTGATGGTAGATATTCGTGTGTCTTTGGTCGGATTAACGAATATCTTCGATAGTTGTCAGTTCAACATAAAACTGTAATTGTTGGACTGATTTTTTGTTTCTAAAAAAGTATTATAAATTCATACTAAAAGGTAGACAATATACCTATTATATGATATAATATATATAGAAATAAAGAAAGGGGTACTCAAGGGAGTACAAAGGTTAAAAAAATGAAAAGAAAATATTATGAAGTAAATGAGGGGTTAGCAAGAACGGCAAAAAGTATCAATAGTTTTAGTGATTATGTAGAAAATACAGCAACTAATGAATACAAATATTATTGCGATAAAGTATATGATGTTCTTGAAAAAATTATTGAACAGAAACCTAATTTGGCTGAAAAAGCAACTTATAAAGTAGATAGATATTGTAGAAAGTTGGCAGATTATTACAATGCTTATTACAAAAATGAAGCTTCATGTCCCTCGATTTTAATTACGGGTGCTGGTAATTTTCCAATAAAAAAGAAAAATGCTCAAAATAAGAGAAGGGAAAAATTACATGAGACATGGAAATATTTAGAACAACAATCGGAACAAATAAAAAATTTGTTAATTATGGATCAACCGATTTTATCAAAAAATCAAGATGCAGTTGAGCTATTGGAAGAAAAAATTGCTAAGTTAGAAGAAGAACATAAACAAAAATTATACTGGAATAAATACTATAAGAAAAATGGTACTTTAAAAGGTGCTGAAGGACTGAGTGACAAACAAATTGAAATAGTTGAAGATTTTGTTAGAAGAAATCCTTCTTTTGCACCGTTTAGTGTTACTAATGATACAGCTAATATAAGAAGGTATAAGCAGAGATTAGAAAAAATGAAGGAGGCTAAAGCAACTGGAACAAAAATTGAGACTGTTAATGATGAAAATAATAACAAACTATTCAAAGTAGTAAAAAATACTGAACTTATGCGGCTTCAATTGATTTTTACGGATAAGCCCAATGATGAAGTTAGAACCATTTTAAAGAAGAATAGTTTTAGATGGTCACCAAAAAATAATGCATGGCAGAGGCAGTTAACAGAAAATGGAATGTTTGCATTAAAAAGGGTAGTAAATGAAATTAATAAGCTAAGCAAGCAGGGTTAAATATAAAGGTAGGTCATTTGACCTACCTTGTTAATAAGGTTCAACAGCTTGTTATTTGTCAATAAACGAAAAA
>NZ_JAHOCB010000008.1:0-98433 GCF_019125875.1 Erysipelatoclostridium sp. MSK.23.31
GAGCTGCATCTCCTTCATAAACATATCCACATACAGAACATACAAATTTAGCCATTATAATTATCTCCTTTTTATATTATTTATTTCATCATCACCTATAATTAACAGTAATGATTACTGATATTAATATATCATATTTTAATTTTTTGTCAATATATATACTCACCTAAATAGAAAAAAAGCTGAATTTTTATTCAGCCTTCTTCTAAAAGAGAGAGAGAAATATATCGCTATTAACAATTTTCTTTTTTACGGTATAGCCATAATCCAGCAATACTTAACATTCCTAATACTAAGAATGATCCAATAACTACATCGTCACCAGTTTTTGAACTAGTTGTTGTATCTGATGCAGTGTTTCCATTAATTATACCATCTTCATTAGGGGTAACTGATGGTTTTATTTCTAATGCATCAATTGCTGCTTGCAACTTAGCCTGTAGTTTATCCACATCAGTTTGTAGCATTTCTGAACTATCTTTTAACTCTACTTTGATAGTTTTAATAATATCCAATAATTTATTATAAGATTCTTCAGTATATCTATTAGCATCAAGTGCTTCAGCAGTTTCTAATAAAATATTAAGATCTGTTAAATCTCCTCGTTCTACAAGTTTTTCAGCAGCAGCTTTCAAAGTTTTTGTTAATTCAGCTATATCTTCACTGCTGTTTTCATCATTTAAAGCATCTTTAACTTCTGTTAGTACTTTAACAAATTCTTTCCATGTAGAAGCAGTATAATTATTTTCTTTATAACTATCAATTAATCCATTTATAGCATTAATTTCATCAGCAGTTGCTTTTAAAACCAATGCCGCACGTGTTTCTTGTAATGCTGTTAAAGCATCTTCCAATTGTTTAACTGTCGCATCATCACTAGCAATTAGGTCATGTGCCACCTTTAATGCATCTACAAATGGTGTTGCAGTAGATGTTAGATATTTACTAGTATCTAAATTATCCAACTCATTTGTATCTATATAATTTTGTAATACTTCTTTACTCACTGAAACTTTTGTAATTAAGTTTGATTTAGCTACTTGTAATATGTTGACCATATCAGCAACTTCTTTAACGTTCAATTCTTCTTCACCTTTAGCTAATAAAGTATTAGCCTCATTAACTTTATCTTGTAATGCCTCCCATGTTGAATCAGTATAATCATCAGCAACTAATGCACCAATTTTATTTAATTCATCTTTAATTAATTGGACATTACCACGAGTAACTAAATTAGTATAAGCAATTTGTAATTCACTATATGCTTTGATTATTAATTTCTTATCTCCTGAAGCAGTTGATAAAACTTCATTTGCCTGATTCAATTTGCTAACATACTTACCATAAGAAGACGCAGTATAATTATTTTCATCAACATTTAATGAGTTAACATATTTTTGTAATGCTTCTAATTCTGGTAAAAATTCATCATCATTTAATCTTACAATTTCAGAAATTGTTGGGATATTATTTGCTTCCCATACAATCTTCAATTCATAAGTCATATCAAATGGTAAATATATCTCATTTAGTGATTTGCTTAAAGTACCTACTTGTACCCACTGTTTTTCTTCACCAACCATTACTAAAGCCATTACCTTAGCATTACTTACTGTCCCTTTTTGAACGATATTTATTTTCTTAACATCTAAATTATCAGAAAGTGTATATGTAATATACCCTGCATCAGTAGTATTTGGTTTATATGCTGTAGTTAAATCACCGTCAAACATATTTTGTGGTACAAATCCTTGTACTTCCACTGCATTTGATTCAAAAGTAGGATCATTTGATACCGGAACATACTCACCATCATTAATTACAATTTCATTGAATAAAACTGCACGATTATTATTTGTTGCTGTCATTAAAATTTTTAAATAACGAGCCTTAACATTATCAGCAGTCCCTTCAACCAATACCTTATTAGGATAAGTACTTGATGCTTTATAACCTGCATCAGAATTTATACAAGTAACAGAGGCATCATTTTTATTTTCTACTCCATCACCAATTGTTATAACCTTTGTCCAATTTTCTAAATCATTAGAAATAAGAATATCAGCATCCCGAATATAATTTACTGCAGAATCTTGGCAGAACATTTGAATTTTAGAAATATTTCTTTCTTGTCCTAAATCATAAATAATGTATTGTCCTTTTTGTGGCAGATCTGCAAATTCTGTTGTTGTATCAATATTACCATCAAAAGCCGCACCATTATTACGACTATCTTCTGCTACTCCCCATGAACTATTAATTCCCATTGTTGTTTCATATAATGAAGGAGCGTATAATTCATTTGAATGTACTTCAAATCTATTAAGATTAAAAGTAATGGCAGAATCAGTATTATTAATTATTCTTACATAACGAGCATCAGGTAATTCACTAGTTTTAGTTTTTACAGTAGTCCACTCAAGTGCATTTTTAGATGTTTCTATAGTCAAATTATCTTTATTCATATCAACAACAATTTCACTAATATCTTTAATTCTTAATAAATCAACACCAATATATTGACCTTGAGTTAATGTGATTACCTCATCATACATCAATTTAGTTAAATCTTCTTTACTTTCTGTTATCAATCTATATTCTGTATTTGTGTATACATTTGTATCATCATAATCTTTAATAGGATCAAATTGAGCAACATCAAATTCTGAGAAAATTACCCAAGAATTTTTCTGTTCATTATTTACTAAACGAACATATCTTGCCTCTACTCCACGTAAATTCTCATCAATAACATCTTTGCCGTTAGTAACACCTTCATATGATTTATATGTTGTCCAATCTTGACCATCAGCAGAGTATTGTAAACTGTATTTAAGCCACTTGTCACCCGCATTACGATCTCCACCAATAACAGCATGAACTTTTCCTATCTGAATTGTTTTTCCAAAATCCCAACCAATAAAATCACCAACGCGGCTAGTATCACCAGGCTTAGTATTAAAATCTAAAGCTGTAGTGTTATCTCCATCCGTTAGATTTGACTCTGTTCCTTTGTAGACTTCCCATGTATCAGTATACATAAATGTCTTTTCTATAGCTGCAGGATTGCTTACACTAAAATCATAAACTTTCCACCAAAAACCAGCACTATCATTTTGTAAATTTAATTCTAAATTTCTAATTCTAACTGCTTTAACCGTTAAGTTTAATGCTGAAACATCCTCATTAACTGCTGCTTGACCATCATATTTTGCAATTTCTTGCCAATTTTTACCATCAATTGTATATTCAAGCGCATATTTTGTAATTTTATCAGTTTTACTATCTTGAACAAAATTAATTGTTCCTAATTTTTTAGGATTTTTGAATGTTAAAATCAATGAGGCATCAATAGGTATATAATCTTTAATTGTGCCACCTTTATACGGATCTTCAGCAAAGTGAGCAAATGTAGAGTTATCTCCATCTGTTACTTTTGCAAGAGTACCGCCTTGTAATGACAATTTATCTATAGATAATGTTCCCATATCATTATCTACAATAGGTTCATCTGTTGGATTTACAACAATATCACGAATTCCTAACCAAGTATTAGATTTCGCTTCTGTGGCAATCATTCTAATTCCTTTTACATTTTGTAATTCTAAATCTTCTAAAACAACTTCATTTGGTAGATTATAAATAGTTCCATCCAAATCTTTCCATTCTTTGCCATCATTAGTAAATTGCACTTTAGATTTTGCAAAAGTATCTTTAGAATTACTATTTGTACCTAATCTAAATATCACTTTATCTACATCAATAGCTTTTGTGTAACTAACACCAACATATGTACCTTCATTTATAGAATTTGGATTTTTATAAACAATTTCCGTATTGGCTTTATTATCAAAAACATTTGAAATAGCTCCAGTAGGTGTATCATCACGATTTGTAATAAATTTTGTTACCTGTTTTGATGGATCAATAATTGATGATGCAACATCAGATAAGTATTGTTCCATTGTTTTTATAAACGGTACAATATGTTGTACCCCTACTTCCGCATATTCATCATGATCAACATAATGGAAATTATGTGTTTTTGATCTTTCAAAAGCAGCTTGACCTTGAGCATACAAGTCCCAAATTTGGTCATTTTCAGCACCATCTTGCACTGCTTTGACACCATTAATTAAAGCAATCGCTGCCTCAGTAGTATCATCCCAGCAATCTAACCAATAAATTATTTGATCTTTTATACGAGTGTCACCTGCTTCATTACGATAAGTTTTTGCAGCTGTTTGTAATTTTGTGAACTCGTTAATTAAATCGGTAAATAAATCATCACTGATTGTATTACCACTATTTAAAGCAGTTTTAAATTGATTCAAACGATCTTTTAATTCTACTGACTCTTGTAATGGCGTTACACGACTATCCATATTTTGATTTATCATATGTTTTGATAGTTCTTTTAAGGCATCCGAAGCAGCTGTTACTTCTGCGCTATTATGATCAACATATTTAAATGAATCTTCCCAAATTTCATCTGCTTCTTCACTAGTTTCCCAAATATTCCATGAATAACATGCATTTCCAAAAATTGCCACTTTACTTGGTTCAGATTGTTGCATTGGATTTAGAACAATACCTTGGATCTTATTTGGATCAACCCCCGGATGTAAGAATGTACTATATCCACCCATAATCAAGTGCTTTTTAGAATTATCAGTACAAGGCCAATTGATCCACATATATGGTCCACGACCTACATTATTAGTAAAAGTTGTTGTAAAATTATTTGAAACTTCACCCCAAACACGTCCACCAGTCATAACAATTTGAACGTTTTCTGGGAAATTCGTATAGTAACCTTGGCCATTACCCATATATTCTTGAGTACAAAATGGTAATGTTAATTTTAAATCTGGATATGTTTTTTGCATTTCCTTGATCCATGCAGTCATATCTTTCAAAGTTTTAATGTAGTTATCTCCACCAACATTTCCAGCATCATCAGCAAGAATTGCAATTTGACGAACACCTGCTTCAATTACTTGAGCAAATTTAGCCTGCATTACTTTTAAATCAGCTTGATAATTTTCTTCACTGTTATATCTAATTGCATTATTCATATACGGATGCAATGCAAAAACAAAACGACATTTTGATTCATTACCAGCTTGTGCTAACGGTTTTATTTTTGTTTCAATTTCTTCATCACTGTATAATTCACGCCATTTAGAATTATGTTTAGGGTCATCTTTTGGAGCATAAAAATATGAATTTAATTTATAATATCCTCCCCATTTCATCAATTCAGAGCGATCTTCTGTTGACCAAGGGTTTCCATAATATCCTTCAATGAATCCTCGACTAGCTACATCAGCGTAATCTTCCATTACAAAGTTACGGATTGAATAACTATCCATCTGGTTAAAGATATGATATAAACTAGTGATTCCATAAAATGCAGCATCAGTATCTTTACCTAATACAGTAATTGTCCCATTATCTGAGGCTAATAAATATGAATCTAATTTATCATATAATCCACTTGTTTTTAATGTGTAATTTTTAGATACATGTTTATCAACGTATCCATCTGATCCTTTAATACCTACTAAGATATTAGTTTGATCTTCTTTAATTTCATTTGAGATAGTAGCATTTATCTTCTTGATTGCCAATACCTCATTCATTCTAGCTTTAGTATATTCATCAATACCATCTTCATATACAATATTAATATTTTGATGAATAACGTAATCACCACTTTGATATTCCATCAAATGTGGTTTAGGATAAATTTCATAATCTGACTCAGCAGCACTAACTTGTGTTGGCCATGCACTAAAACAACCGAAAACCATTAGTACTGCCAAAAACATAGACATCAGTTTATGAGTATTTTTTTTAATTTTTCTCATTATCTCCTTTTCCTTTCCCGTATAGTTAATATCGAGTCCCATTCTCAAAAATTATCAATATTAGTTATACATTATATAAATAAATCAATACAGATTTTAAACAAAAATAAAGACCAAATATAATTATGCTAAAAAACATAATACATATTTGGTCTTGCCTGCTTAGAGTAACAATCCGTATTTACAAGTAAATATTAGCAAAATATTTACTAAACGTCAAGCGCTTCCATTATAATTTTGCGTTCTTTTTTATATGTATACATAAATAAGTTTGCTCGTCTGGTGATAATTCATAATCATAACGATCACGAATTAATTTAACAATCCGATTAATACACAGAGACAATCGTAAATCTTCTTTCAACATTTCCCGGATATCCGCTGTAGTATCTTGCAATTCATCAATTTCATCCCTAAAAATTCTTTCCGCTAAATACTTTAAATGAGTTGAAATTCGCGCATAACCTAGAGAATCCTCCTCTAAGTCAACTTTCATTGATAATTTAATCACATTTAGTACTTCTTTTGTCAAAGTAACAATTTTCGTTGCATTATTTGCCTTATTATCGAGTGAAAAGTTTACTAAATGTAAAGCAATATAACCTGCTTCGTCGTCATCTAACCGTATCCCCGTTTTTTCTTCTATATAATCAAGTGCCCATAAACCAACTTTATATTCTTTTTTATATAATACTTTTGTTTCACTCAAAACAACATTAGGAAGATAAATCTCTTCCTTTTTTCTTTTTACTGCAAATGAAATATGATCACTTATCGCTAAAAATATTTCACCACTAAAATCTGTATCTAATTCCTTATTAGCTTGATTAACAATTTTATTAGTTATTTCAAAATATATAGCAGGTACTGTTTCAATCGATTGCTCAAATCGTTTCTGCTGATCATCTTTAAAAAAATATGTCTTTTCAATCCTGCTTTCGTCAACTTCATCACCAATTCTCTTTTGAAAACCGATCCCCGAACCAGTTAAAATTATATCACCTAACTCATCTGATATTGCTGCAACACTATTATTATTAAAAACCTTGAGTATCTTCAATGTTATTGCCTCCATCCATTTACATTAATATGTCATTCATGGCATCGACAATAAATTGTACTTCGGTGCCTATGATAATTTGTAAATTATTTTTTCCAATTTTTATAATTCCTGTTGCTCCAGTAGCTAATATAGCTTGTTCATCAACTAAATCAGGATTACCTAATTCCACACGTAATCGTGTAATACAGCTATCTGCAAACTGCACATTATTTCGCCCCCCCAAAGCTTCTATCAAAACAATTGCAATCTCATCATAGTCTTGATTTTCTAATGTAATATTGTATTCCTCTTCCTCAATTTCAATTATATCTTCATCAGTCTCCCGACCAGGTGTCATTAAATTATAACGAACTATCATAAATCTAAAAATGCAATAATATATAAAAGCACAAATCAATCCAAGTGGAATCAGCATAAATATATCGTTAGAGAACGGGGCTTTAATACTCAAAATATAATCAATCAATCCTGCCGAAAAGCCAAAGCCCGCAAGCCATTTAAATACCGCAGCCACAAATAGCATTATTCCTGTTAATAGAGCATGAATAAAATATAATACTGGTGCAACAAACATAAAAGAGAACTCCAATGGTTCTGTAACCCCAGTAACAAATGAAGCAAAAGCAGCAGACAATAAAATCGTTCCAACTTGTTTTTTTCGTTCAGGTCTAGCACTTTGGTAAATAGCGATTGCAGCTGCTGGTAATCCAAACATCATTACTGGAAAAAAACCAGCCTGATACATACCAGTTACTCCTTTAATGCCTCCAGACACTGTTCCCCAAAATTTGCCAATATCATTAATTCCTGCCACATCAAACCAAAAGACAGAATTGAGTGCATGATGTAATCCAGTAGGAATTAATAATCGATTAAAAAATCCATATAATCCAGCTCCAACTGGTCCTAATTTCGAAATCATTTCTCCAAATGATACAAAACATTCATAAAAAAACGGCCAAACAATTAGTAGTAATAAAGAAATAACTAGCATTGAAGCAGTCGATATTATTGGGACAAAACGCTTTCCACCAAAAAAAGATAACGCATCAGGTAACTTTACTTTCGAAAACTTTTTATAATTATATGCCACCACAAGACCTGAAATTATTCCAACAAATGCATTTGCAGAATTTTCAAAAGCAGCAGAAACTTCTGCTTCGGGAATTCCTTTTATCAATGCTACAGCCGGTGGTGAAAGCAGCCTAGAAACAATCATATAAGAAACAACCGCACTTAGAGCTACCGTTAACTCTCGTTCCTGAGACATTCCAATAGCAATTCCTACAGCAAATAAAATTGGTAAATTATCAATAATCGCTCCCCCAGATTCAATCAAAAAAGCAGCAATAGCATTATTACTTCCCCATCCTGTTGGGTCGATCCAATAACCAATTCCCTTTAATAATGCAGCAATTGGCATCACTGATACAGGCAACATCAATGATTTTCCCAATCTTTGCATGTATTTCATCATTCCCATCCCCCCAATCAATATAGGATTTAACTGTACCTTTCCATTCAATATATTTATGTTTCTAAACACATTGATTATTAGTAAATTAATGTGTTTTTTTGTCCGAACGAAAATGTACTATTTTTCGTGCAGAATAATATATCCAAACCTATTGTATCACTAAAGCGCTTACTTTGTGTTAAAAAAAATACAACGAACTAAGTTCGCACTATGTAAGAAATTATACCTTTTATTATCAAATCATGTCAATAGATATATCTGTGGCTATATACATTAAATCATAACTACATATTATCATTTTATAAAATAATTGGTATAATATAAGAATATTTAAAGATATTCTTGACATATAATTATTTAGTCGATATTATAAATATAACGATGTTACTATTAAATTAGGCATTAGTGATTATTTTTTGATATCACTAATGCCTTTTTCTATATTTAAAAGGAGATAATGAATGAATTTTTTTACTAGACTATTAAAAAATAAAAAAAATACAGTATGTGCTCCTGCCTGTGGCAAAGTTATTCGTCTGGAAAATATCCCCGACAAAGCATTTGCTAACAAAATGGTCGGTGATGGTCTTGCAATTGAAATTACCGATAATAAACTTGTTGCACCATGTGAGGGAATAATTAGTGTTATTGCTAATACTAAACACGCATTTGTTATGACCCTTCCTAATGGTCTTCATTTACTAGTACATATTGGTATCAATAGAGCAAAGCCAGATGCTAATAATTTTCAGTATCATGTAAAAGCCGGTGACTATGTTTCTTTAGGAGCAGATATTGTTACACTAAGCGATAATTTATTAAAAGTCCTAAATAATAAGGTTATTACCCCTATTATTGTTTGCAACTATGAATCTCACCCTATTAAAACATTTACTACTGCTTCATCTGTTGAAACTGGTAAAACCATTTTTACTTATAAATGATTGAGTCTAAATTAAATGAAGCCCCTTATTTGGATAACCAAATAAGGGGCCTCATTTCAAAAATTAGGCTCGTTTTTTATTTACAGTATAAAAAGCGAAATTTAAATTTCGCTTTTTAACATCTATTAAATTATTCCTCTTTTTTTCTTAACAGCCAGTATATACCAACAATAGCAACAACGCCTAATCCTGTTACATAGGCAAAAATATTTACATCATCACCTGTTTTCGCAGAATCACTAGCAGGAAGTTCGTTTGGAGTCGGTGTTGGTATTGGGGCTACTGTTGCTTTTTCTTCTAATTTAGCAACCGCTGTTTCAAAATTGTTTTTAGCCTCAATAAATTCTTTAGCAGAAATATCACTTAAGTTATCAAGCATAGCTTTTAAAACATTATATGCCTCTTGATATATTTTAGCAGAACTGTCAGTGTATTTGCTTAAATCCACTAATGTAATACTGTTAATATATTCTTTTACTTCATCAGCTTTAGCACGAACTACAAGAGCTTTAAGTGCATTATCAAGTGCTTTGATACTAGCATCAATTTCTTCAGCAGTTCCATTTTCTAATCTTGCAGTTGCTTCAGCAATTGCATCAGCTAATCCTTTGTAACTGCTAGTTGTATATAATTCTTGATTAACTTTATTAGCTGTATCTAAAATATCTTTTAGATCACCAACAACTACTAATTTTTCTTTAGCAGCAGCTAATTCACTAATAGCTTTCGCAAATTCATCAGGGTGTACAGGAATGCTTTGATTATCTATAATCAACTGTTCAACTTTTGCCTTAGCTTCTAGATACATTTTCCATGAGTTGATTGTGTAAAGTTTTTCTGGATTTGTAACCGAAGCTACAAAATCATTTTCTCCTTCAATTGTAATAATTGCTTCTTCTTGATTTGAAGGATTAAATACTAAATTAGTATTTGCTAGATCATAATTAGCAATTAATTTATCAACATCTGCAACTGAAGTATTATCACCATTAGCAATTGCCTTATTAATTGCCTCAATAGCTTTACTATATGCTAACCATGAAGCCGCAGTGTAATTATTTTGATCAGTATGTGCATTAGCGATAATTATTTCCAATTTACTTAAATCACCTTTTAATACTTTATTTTCAATTGCCTTATTAATTGCTCTAACGGCATTATCAACAGTTGTTTGTGAAGCATACTCACTTTCAAGTACTTGCTTACCTGCATTATAAGCATCTCCATATGTTGCAGCTGCTGCAGCTGTCCATGAAGATAAATCTTCCTTGTTATCAATTAAAGCTTTAAGCGCATCAACATTAAGTGTAGTGACCTCAGATTTATATGTTGATAATTCTGTAATATTAGGAATCACATCACCCCACTCAACCTTAATATCTAATAAGATTGTATTTTCAGGTAAAACAAATTCATTAATTGCTTGTGATAATGTTCCTAAAGTTACCCATTGTTCTGCACTTGCATTTGTAAATAATCTTGCTTTAACAACTGAATTAGAAATTACAGCACTATTTTGAATAATTTTAATTGTGTTTACTTGGTTATTAGATGATAAACTATAGTTCACATAACCATTAGCATCTTTAGGAATAAACATTGTTGAAATATCCCCATCAACCATATAACTAAATAATCCATCTCTTGTTTCTTGACTACTAGATGTAAAGGTTGGATTGTTTTGTGAAGGTATAAATTCCCCATTATTTATTTCTAATTCTTGGAATCTAACCCATTTATCAGCTCCAACTTTAGTTCTAGTAATTTCAAATTTTAAATAACGAGCTTGCAGATTTAAACCATCTACTTTTTTTGCATTATATGAAATTTCATGACTTGGTAAAACAAAACCAATTTCATCAGTATTTTCAGCTTCACCTGGGTTATTTTCATTTTGATTACCTAAAAGCATGATTTCTGTCCAAGTTTCACCATCAGTAGAAACTGAGAACTTTCCATGACGTGGATAATCCCATTCGCTATCAGTACATATAGCTTTAAATGAATTTAAAGTTATTTCTTGACCTAAATCATATGTGAAATACTTGCCAACATTTTGTGATCCCTGATAAGCAGTAGCCGTAGTAAGATCACCATCAAATACATTCAATGGTTTATCGATTGAAAAATTACTACTTGTAATTGATTTCTCTTTAATCTCAACTGTATTTACAATAAATTTATTAAGATCAAAAGTTACTTCAGCCTCATTATTATTAATAATACGAACATAACGAGCATCAGCACTTACATTACCAGCATTTACGTTTTGCCACTCATAACTATTTTTAGAAACTTGAATGGTCAAACTATCATTTGTTAATTCACTAACAATATCTTTTAATTCATGAATTCGATCTAGTTTTAAACCTACATAATCACCATTAGCTAAAGTAATCCCTTTAGCTGGCGTGATTTTAGCACTTTCATCTAAATAATCAGCAGTTAAACTCTTGTATTCACTAACATTAGTAAATACTTTACCATTATGATATACCTTAGCTGCTACATCAAATTCACGCATAGCAATCCAAGTGTTTTGATTAACCTTATTAACCAATCGGACATATTGAGCAGTAATATTTTGATCTGACAAATCAGTCACAATATTAATTGTATTTTTATATGTTTCAACTGTTGTCCAAGTTTTACCATCTAATGAATATTGTAAATCAGCATCTTTAAAATAATCACCATCGCTATCAGTGTTACCTTGAAGAATATTAATCTTACCTAAAGTAATTGGTTTAGATAATTTAACCCCTACATAATCACCTGGAATAGTTGTATTTGCAGGTTCCCCTTTTTGTCTAACATTATAATGTACTTTAGTAGTTAAATCACCATCAATAAGATTAGCATCACTACCACCATAAATACTCCATCCATCCGTAGTACGGATCACTTCTTTAGTAAATTGTTCCTCTTCTGCCGGTTGTGTAACAACAGTAAATTCACGCATTGCCGGCCATTTGTTTCCGCCACCAACTTCGCTACATACATAACGTACGGCAACAACATCTTCAATTTCAATATTAGTAACATCTACTTGTGATGCATATTCACCATATACTTCTTTATTTAAATCTTTAAAAGTTGTTCCATCAGTAGAATATTGTAATTTTGCATAACCAAAAGTATCTTCTTTTTTATCACTATTATTAGCACCATTTAAAATATGAACACCATAAATAGTCGTTGGTTTACTTAGATCCACTTGGAAATATTGACCAGCTTTTTCATATCCATTATGCCATGCTGCAGTATCATTATTACCATCAACAATATCAGCTATTTTACCTGAATGCCAAGTAGTAAAGCTTGATGAAGCACTAATTTCTAATGGTTGTTCTGTTTCTCCACTAGCAATATAGTCATTAATTGGTCCTGAAAGTTTATCTTGTAAAGCTTTTGCCAAAGGAATCAAATGTGTTGATCCAGGACTAACTTTAGCTGTTCCATTTAATAATTTACGGATATGATTTTGACTATTAATTAATTCTGATGATGCATTTGAGAATTGATTAAAAGCTGTAACCATATCATTTTCTTCAATTGCAATTGCTGATTCTGTAAAATGTTTAATTGCTGTCGTTAAATCTTTTAAAGAACCGGTAAAAGATAATAATTCTTTTTTCAGGTTTTCATTTTTACTATTTGCATGGAAACCATCACAAGCATCAATAATCACATTCATTTCTGCAATTAATTGTTTTCCACTTTCAATAATTGAATCACCATTAGCTAACTTAGTTTTAAACTCATTAATTAATGGTTGTAATTCTTCAGATTCAGCTAAAACTAAGCCATGACCATTAGGTTGAGGATTAGACATATGCTTAGCTAATGTATGTAATTCCTCACTTGCCTCTTGATCAATATATTTAAATGAATCAGCCCAACTTTGATCATCATTAAAGCTTTTAACATTCCATGCATAATCAGCTACCGCAAAAATAGCCACTTTAGAAGCTTCAGCTTCTTGCATTGGATTAGTTACTACCCCACTTAAATCATCAATATTAATATCAGTGTGTAATAAACTTCCTTTCCCCATCATTAAACGTGACCCGTTAATATCATTGACAGGCCAGTTCAACCAGAACAGTGGACTTCTTCTTTCGTCAGCCCCTTCTGGTAATCTGTTTCTTTTAAAATGATCTAATGTTTTTTGTTCAACTGGTTGACACACTGCTTCACCAGTCCAGAAAATTTTCACATCTTCAGGGAATCCAGCATCATAATCACTTAATTCAGAATAATCCCCTTGCCATGAATGATTATATCCTGCTGGACAGAAAACAGAATCATAAACATCTCCTTTTTCTTTTGCCCAAGCTGATACACTATTCATCATTTTAATTACAACACTACGGTCTAGGCTACCAACATCATCACCAAGAACACCAAATTGGCGTACCCCAGCATCGTACAATTGATCAAACTTTTTAAGTAATGAAGCAATTTCTTCATCTACTTTAGATGCATTGAAACCACCCATAAATGGATGGGCTGTCCATACAAATCTACATTTAGAATCATTTCCTACTTGAACCATTTCCTTAATGGCTGCGAGTTCCTCTTCAGGATATAATTCACGCCATAAATTTTTATGATATGGATCATCTTTAGGTGCAAATACATAAGAAGTCATTTTGAAATCACCACCGAATTTCATTAATGACATTCTATCTTCATTTGACCAAGGAATCCCATAGTACCCTTCGATAAAACCACGAATATCGGTATCAGCATAATCTTTAATTACAAAGTTACGGATTGTTGATCCATCCATTTGATTAAAAATATGTTTTAATGAGGTAATTCCATAAAATGCCCCATCAGTATCTTTTCCTAAAATAACAATTTCACCATTATTTGAAGCAACAAAATGCGCCCCAAATTTACTAAATAGACTCTCTTCAACGCTATAGTTGGATTTAACATAGCCATCAACATACCCTCCAGATTTATATGTACCAACTAAAATATTTGTTTTTCCGTCTACTTTCTGCTTAGATGTGCTAATTTGTTTATTTTTTGACTCTAATACTTCAGTCATTCTCTTTTTAGTAGCAGCATCAATTCCATCTTCATATACCACATTAACTTGTGAACGAATAACATAATCCTTATCTTGATAAGTAATTTCATGTGGTGTTGGATAAATTTCATAATTTGTTTCTTTAGCTTCTACTTTTATATTTGGTGACATAAAAAATAGTGTACTAAATACAACCAACATTGCTAATGAAGATTTTAAAGCTTTGTCCCAAAATCTTGCCATCTTTTTCCTCCCTAAGATTTAGTCAAATGGATTAGAAAAATAAAAGACCGATATACAGAAAATAATCTGTACATCGGTCTTGCCTAATCTAATAGTAACAATCCATTTACTTCACGAGTATATCATGACAATTATCCCCTGTCAAGAAAGCGATTACAAAAAATGGATTTATCAAGCATCTTTTGATTTAACCAGAAGGATTGGTTTACTATTTGTGATAGTTGCAATTTCACAACTTACTTGATTGGATACACATAATGGATCCTGTCGTTGTAAAAAATACTGATTCAATGGGTACTCAGCACCATCAATATCAATATAAGCATCATCTAGTGCATATAATGAAAAATACTTATATTCATCTTGATACACCTTATGTGTTCCCGGCAATAATAATTGAATAACATTTTGCTGATCAATAATTCTAATTTTTTTATCTGCATATTTTTCCAAAAGACACATAACGCTAAGAAAATGATCTAAGCGACCGCCCGTCACACCATAAATATCTACTTCATCATAACCATTCTCCAAAGCATATTCTAAAGCTGCATGTGTATCGGTCACATCTTTACGAGTTGGCAATCTTTCTATATCTAACTCACTTAAAACATTCTCGTTTTCAATCGAATCAAAATCACCAATTGCAAAGACAGGCTTAATCCCCTGTTTAAGTAATATTTCAACACCATGATCAACACCAATATATTTTAAACTGTCATCGAGTTTACAAGCCAGTGCACTACAAATACCTATCTTCATTTTAGTGACTCTATTGCTTTCGTATAATCATCACTACCAAAAACATAGCTGCCGGCCACTAAAACGTCAACTCCAGCATCATTACATAACTTGGAAGTCGATTCATTGATTCCTCCATCTACTTCAATTAAATAATGATAATTATTTTCTTTTCTGAGTGTTGCCAGCTGTGCAATTTTATCAACAGCTGCCGAATTAAATTTTTGCCCACCAAAACCGGGCTCAACTGACATTACTAAAACAACATCTAACTCATTCAAAAATGGTTTTAGTACTTCTACTGGTGTATCCGGCTTAATTGATAGCCCGACCTCCACATCATGCTCCTTAATATGAGCGATTAATTCATTAATCTTATCTTCAGCAACTGCTTCATAATGAAAAACAATTAATGACGCATTACTATTAATAAAATTATCCACATATTTAGCTGGATCAGTAATCATTAAATGTACATCAAGATACATATCCGTTACTTTACTAACATCTTTTAAAATACTATATCCAAATGATATGTTTGGAACAAAATGTCCATCCATTACATCATAATGAATCCAATCTGCCGCTTTGATTGCGTTAATCTCTTCTTTCAAATAAGCAAAATTAGCTGATAATAATGAAGGTGCTACTTTAACCATACTTCCGTTCCTCTTTCTTTTTTACATCTTGTAAATTCATTAAATAATGCTCATAGCGTTCTTTAGATATTTTTCCATCTTCAACGGCTTTTTTTACCCCACAATTAGGTTCACTATCGTGTAAACATCCTCTAAACTTGCATTCATGACTAAATTGAGCAAAATCATGATAGGCTACAGCTAGTTCTTCCGGTGTCATTTCCAATTCTAATGAAGAAAAACCAGGTGTATCTCCAAGATATCCACCATACATCTTGAGCAGTTCAACATGACGAGTTGTATGTTTTCCTCGCCCAAGAGATTTTGATATCTCATTTGTTTCCAATTTTAAATTAATATCTAAGGCATTCAAAAAACTACTTTTGCCTACCCCACTTTGTCCAGTAATCACTGATACTTTATCTTTAAAGACTGTTTTTAATTCCTCAAGCCCATGATTATCTTTTGAGCTTATTTCATATACCCGATATCCAGCCTGACGATAATCTTTAACATATTGTTTAACGCTTTCATCTTCATCTAAATCCATTTTAGAAATAATAATAATTGGTTCAATTCCTAAATGCTCAATTACTAAAAGAAATTTATCTAATAATATTGATGAAAAATCAGGTTCCTTACAAGAACTAACAATCAGAGCTTGATCAACATTACAAATAGGTGGTCGAACTAAACAATTATGACGAGGCAATACATTCATTACATAGCCATCATTATCACCTTCGACTTCATATTCAACAAAGTCACCAACCAGGGGCTTAATCTCATCCTTACGAAATTTCCCCCTAGCACGACATTGAATTATTTGATGATCATCTTCGACATAATAAAACCCTGCTAATGCTTTAATAATTCTTCCTTGTGACATCTCTACCTCCTAATCATCTGTAGGTATTTCAGGTTTATAATTATAATAATAAAGTGTAATAGATTCATTCTTCTTAGTTACCGTAGTAAAGGCATCTAAACTTTGACGGACTACTTGATTTACAGTAATCTTTTCAATTTCATTTGGATCTGTAGGTGTTGGCAATGTTTCCCGTTTAACTGAAAAACCTTTATTTGTTAGTAAGGTCGCAGCAGCATCAATATCCATTCCTTTAACATTTGGTACTTCAATTTTAATTCCCGAAGAAACAGTCAATGTAATTGTCCGATCTTTTTCATCAGGATCAACCTTATGCCCTTCTTTTAGACTCTGTTCAACAACTGTTCCAACTGCTTGTTCTGAACTAGTTTCTTTGATCGTAACATCAAACCCAAGTTTTGTCAGTGCTTCTTTGGCCTTATTTTGATCCATTCCTACATAATTACCAAGAACTACATAATCACCTTTTGATACTGTTAAAATAATTTTACGATCTTTTTCAGTTGGATCTACTTTAGTTCCTTTTTCAATACTTTGATCAATTACAGTTCCTTTAGTTTTAGAAGATATCTCATATTCAATCTCTACTTCAAATTTCAATTTTTCTAATGCCTTTTTAGCAACATCTTCTTTTTTTCCAGTGTAATCTTCAAGAACAATATATTTGCCTTTCGATACTGTTACTTTAACGACATCACCTTCTTTGATCGTCGTTCCTTTTTTAGGGTCTGTTGCAATGATTTCACCTTTTTCATATTCATCAGATAGTTCTTCAGTAATATCATCGCTAATAGTAACATTATATTCTTTTAAAATTTCTTTTGCTTGTTCAACTGTTTTTTCTGTTAAATCAGGCATTAGACTAGTATCTGGCTTCACTCCAAGATAAATCGCAAAAGCAATTCCCGCGATAACTAAAGCAGTAACCACACCAACTGCCACCTTAGCTTTTGTATCTAAACCTTTAAATTTATTAACTAATTTACTGAAAAAACCTTCTTTTTTAGGGGCTGCCACTTCTTTTTCTTCAACTGGATCTACGATTGGTGCAGTATTGCCACTAGTAAATGCGGAACGAGGATCAATAACAATTGTTGGATCAGTATCTTGGTCATGTGAAAAAACTAATTTTTCTTCATCCTGACGCTCCATACAAGTCTTTATATCATCCAACATTTCTGTTGCACTTTTATAACGATCATTAAGATTTTTAGCAGTAGCTTTAATTACAATATTCTCAACAGACTGGGGAATTGAAGGATTAAACTCCAACAATGATGGTAGATCTTCCTGCATATGCTTTAATGCAATATTAACTGGTGATTCACCATTAAATGGTACTTCTCCCCGTAACAACTCATAAAAAACAATTCCTAAAGCATATACGTCACTTTGGGCAGTCGCTTTTTCACCACGTGCTAATTCTGGAGCTAAATAATGCAATGAGCCCATAATAACATCTGTCTGGGTTACCTGCGCTAGAGATTGCATTGAAGCAATTCCAAAATCGGCAATTTTAGCCACTCCACTATCAGTAACCAAAATATTTTGCGGTTTTAAATCACGATGGATAATCCCTAGCTGATGAGCTTTAGAAATTCCACTAATTACTTGTTTCATAATATCAATTGCTTCAACTACATGAACAGCACCACGCTTTAAAATCAACTCTTTTAACGTCATACCCGGCACATATTCCATGACAATATAATATTTATCTTCATCCTCACCAACATCATATATTTCAACAATATTTTTATGAGAAAGTGCAGCTGCTGCACTAGCTTCACGTTGAAATCTAGTTACATATATTGGATCTTTAGCAAGGCTAGTTCGAAGAATCTTAATCGCAATAGTACGATTTAAGATAATATCTTGAGCTAAATAAACATCTGCCATTCCGCCTTGACCAATTAGTTCTAACAATTCATAACGTTCTGCAATTATTTTTGCCATCCTATTTTTCCTCCCGATTATCAATGATAGCTACTCCGATATTATCACGTCCACCATTTTCATTAGCTCGATCAATTAATTCAGTAACTTTTTGAGATACTTTTATATTCTTTTTTAAAATTTCTTTAATTATTTCATCATTTAAGCAATTATATAATCCATCACTGCAAAGCAACAGTAAACTATCTGCAAATTCTAATTCGATAAAAGATGGGGTTAATTCAGTATCTGCACCAATTGCCTGAGTCAAAACATTTTTTTGGCTATGATTAACAGCTTCTTCTTCACTGATTGCTCCACGATCAACTAAAGCATTAACTAAAGTATGATCTTTAGTCAATTGCATTAATTGATCATTTTTCAAAACATAAGCACGGCTATCACCGACATGAGAAATATATATCACATTATCCATTAAAATTGCCACGACAATTGTCGTACCCATACCATGATGCTCAACATTTTGCTTAGCCATTCTTTTTACAATCGCATCAGCTTCATAAATTGTTTCATTTACCCATTTTTTCAACTCATCAACATTATCAAATGGGGGGATACTGTCAAAACAATTAACAAATTGATCCATCACCACCCGAGAAGCAATTTCACCAGCACGATGACCACCCATACCATCACAGACAATTGCAATAACTTGATCTTTTACATTTGCAATAACAGTAGCCTGATCCTGATTTTTATTTCGTACTTTACCGATATCAGTCAATGCATAATAGTTCATTATTTCACCCCACTTCTTTTAGCCCTTAATTGTCCACAAGCACCATCAATATCGCGCCCATGTTCTTTTCTTAAAGTTACATTAATATGTAATCTTAATAGCTCATTTTTAAATATTTCTACTGTTTCTTTATCACTAGGTTGATAACCATGCTCATCAACACTATTATATGGTATTAAATTAACATATGCATTTAATCCACGTAGATAGTGTGCCAATTGACGAGCGTAAACAATATCATCATTAACACCTTTTAACATGATATATTCAAAAGTAACACGCCGATTTGTTTTATCAATATATTCACTGATAGCTTCACGTAAATCATCCATTGGATGCACCTTATTGATCGGCATCAATTCATCGCGAATTTCATCATTAGCAGCATGTAACGAAATTGCCAAATTAGTTTGAATTCCTTCTTCACTATATCGCTTGATCCCTTTGATCAATCCACAAGTTGAAATAGTAATGTGTCGAGCGCCGATAGCTAGACCATGTGGATGGTTAATGATCCGTACAAATTCCATCACATTATCATAATTATCAAATGGTTCACCCGTCCCCATTACGACTACATGACTAACTCGTTGATCAATATCTTGTTGTACTTTAATAATTTGTGCAACAATTTCACCTGGTGTTAAATCACGTTGTTTGCGTAATAAACCACTAGCACAAAATGTACATTTCATGTTGCAGCCAATTTGGCTAGTTACACATAGTGACTTACCATAGTCATGAATCATTAAGACAGATTCAATCAAACTTCCATCTAATAATTCGAACAGATATTTAATTGTCCCATCTCTTGATACTTGTTTTTCTTTAATTTTTAAAACATCTAAAGAAAATTCTACTTTCAATTGATTTCGTAGATCTTTTGATAAATCCGACATATCATCAAAACTACGAGCATCTTTCTGGTAAAGCCAGCTAAAAACTTGTTTAGCACGGAATGGCTTTTGTTTGATTGAAGCAAAATATTCAGTTAGTTGTTCTAGTGAATAATCATAAATATTTTTCATCTTATTTTCCTTTTTCTAATTTACACATATAAAATCCATCACTGTCATAAACATACGGTAAAATCTTCTTTTCTTCAATTATCTTCATATCTGGATATTTATCAAGAAATTGTTTTATCATTTGTTCATTTTCTTTTTTATTGATTGTACACGTACTATAGACCATTTTACCATTTTTCTTCAATAAATAGTAGGCATTGTCTAACAATTTTGCTTGTAAAGGAATGATTGTATCCATTGCACCAGAATCATGATATTTAATCTCCGGTTTACGTTTCATTACTCCTAAACCGCTGCAAGGTGCATCAAGCAAAATTTTATCAAATGATTCTTCTGAATATTTTTCTTTCAACAAAGTGGCATCCCCAACATGCAGTTCTACATTATTAACACCTAAGCGTTTTAGATTAGCTTCAACTAGCTTGATTTTATGTTCAAATAAATCATATGCAATTATTTTACCCTGATTATTCATAATAGCTGCTAAATGTGTAGTTTTACTTCCTGGAGCACAACACATATCAAGAACGAGATCCGTTGGCTGAGGATCCAGCAACGGAGCAATCAACTGGCTTGACTCGTCTTGAATAGTGACTAACCCGTTTTTAAAATAATCAGTGTTAGCAATATTTCCTGCTCTGTACAAGAGTCCATCGGGAGAAAGATTCCCTGCTTCAAAATTTTCATCAGTTAATAATTGAGCCTTTGTAGTCTTTAAAATATTGACCCTCGCTGCTCTGGTTGGTGGTGTATTATCATGCTGACAAATCTTTTTGGCTATATTTAAATCATACTGTTTACTTAACATCTTAACTATCCATAAGGGATGGCTTGTTTCAATAGAAATTCTTTTCAATTCATCCTTCTCATCAATCTCACATTTTCCATTACGTAAAAAATTTCTTAAAATAGCATTAACAAATTTCCCCGCAAAATTATCACGTTTCTTTGCTAAACGGACAGCTTCATCAATTACAGCATAATCCGGAACCTTATCTAAGAAAATTAATTGATACAATGACATCAATAAAATCATTTTCTCACGATTTTTAATTTTTTTCCCTTGAATATATGGCGCCAATTGATATTCAAGATATAACTTATTTTGAATCGTTCCATATACAATTCGTGTAGCCAAATCTTTATCATTTCTAGATAATAAGCTTTTTTCTAAATAGTCATTTAAAGTAATATTTAAATAACTTTGCTCATTTTGGTATTTTATTAATACATCTAATGCAGTCGTTCTTGCCATAAATAGTCCTTCCTATATTTGATTATATGGATTAAAGTCACAAACCACATGAACTTTATTTCCTTTTTTATTATAAAAATCACTCATCTTTTCTAATACTGGATATAATTGTTTACTATTTGTAAATTTAATCATAATACGTTTACGATAAATATCCTGCATCCGATAGATCAAACTATTTGCCGGACCAAGAATTGCCATTTTATCAAGTTGTTTTTGTAAATACTTTTTTATTTGCACCGCACTTTGATTAACAACTTCTTCATCTTTTCCTTGTATTAAAATGCTCACTAAATGAACATATGGAGGGTAAGCTGCTAATTTTCGTGTTTTCATTTCTTCCTGATAAAAACGAAGATAGTCGTGATTCTTGACACATTGTAACACAAAATGCTCAGGATTGTATGTCTGAATCATTACTGTACCTTCTTTTTGACCACGTCCACTTCGTCCTGAAACCTGTTCAAGCAGTTGAAAAGTTCGCTCATTAGCACGAAAATCAGGGATATTTAAACTTATATCAGCATTTAAAACACCAACAAAAGTAACATTTTCAAAATCTAATCCTTTTGCTATCATCTGTGTTCCTAATAGAATATTACCCTCTTTGCGAGCAAACTTATCTAATAATTTTTGATGCCCATCCTTTTGTTTAGTTGTATCAACGTCATAACGTATCACTTTTGCACCATCAAATATAGTCTCCAGCTGTTCCTCTACTTTTTGTGTTCCTGTTCCAACTAATTTTAATCGTTCACTTGAACAATGTGGACAAAGACGCGGCATTTCAATTTGATGTTCACAATAATGACAACGTAATTTGTGATCCGCCTTATGATATGTTAAGGTTACATCACAATGAGGACATTTAATTACTTCACCACAATCAAGGCAACGAACATATGTTGCATAACCACGTTTATTTAATAGAAGAATTACTTGTTCATCATGATCCAGGCAGGTTTGAATTTGTTCCTTCATCGCTTTTGAAAAAAGTGAATAATTTTTATTTCTAATTTCATCAGCCATATCGATCAATTCAATCTTTGGTAAGGGAAACTGATTGATCCGCTTTGGTAGCTCGTATAGATCATAAATTCCTTTTTGTCCTCGACTATAAGATTCTAGTGACGGTGTAGCACTACCAAGAATAACGGGACAGTTATGGTATTGCCCCCGAATTCGAGCAATCTGAGTCGTTTGATACCGTGGCTTGCTTTCCTGTTTATAACTAGGATCATGTTCTTCATCTAAAATAATCAATCCTATTTTTTCCAAAGGCGCAAATACCGCACTTCGAGCACCAACAACGATCTTAACTTCACTATTCAAAATTCGCCGATACTCATCATAACGCTCACCAGCAGATAATTTTGAATGTAAAATTGCTACCTCTTTCCCAAATTTGTGTTTAAAAGCATTGACCATCATCGGTGTTAAAGAAATCTCCGGTACTAACATTAAGACAGTTTTATTATTTCTAATCACATATTTAGATAAATGTAGATACACTTCGGTTTTTCCAGAACCAGTCACACCATGAATTAAAGCAGTATGATAAGTATCAATTTTGCTCATGATTCCATTGACTACTTTTTGTTGATCAACAGTTAAAGAAAACTCATGTTCCTCTTTTTGATCATCTAAATAAGGGTCACGATATAATTCCTGTTCGATTATTACCGTTACCCTCTGTTCAATTAACTTGTCAAGCAGTCCACGGCTATAAGGAAATGCTTTTAGTGGCGTGTCGGGATGTGTTTTTAAATATTGATACGCTTCTTGTTGTTTAACAGTTTTAAGAGTAGCATCTTCATTAATAACTTTAATTACCTTTTGATACTTAATTCCAACACTTTTATTTGTACTTGGTTTTAATTGAGGTGGCAACATTGCTTGAAGACAGCTAATTCGTGGTGACAAAGTTAATTTTGCTAATGTCAAAGACAGCTCTTGTAATTCTTGATTTAATAAGGGGCGCTCATCAATAACTTCACTAATATAGCGATATTTAAATCCTGCTGCTGTTTCTAATTCCTCTTTTGTTGAATTGCTATAACGACATCCCGTTACATATCCGATTATTCGTTGATATCCAAACGCAATTGTCACTCTAACCCCACTAGCAATTTCAGTATTTGCTAAATAATCAAAAGTAGTGTCAAGAGCATGGGTTGGATGTTCTACTAATACTTGTACAATATACACCATCATCATCTCCAATTTGTTTCTATTCTACCACATCTACAAGATAAAATAAAAGAGTCGATTAACTCTTATATCTTTATAGCAAAGTATCTAATTGCTCTCCCACGTTTTTTATTTTTGGATGATCTATCATCTTACCACAAACATCTGTTCTAGCGAAAAATTAGCGAGTAACACCGCTGGTAATAAAGTGCAAATTAAACTAGCCTGATGACACTAAAAGCTTTTATTGATGATTCATCAAGATAGATATTAAGATCATGTTTCAACACATAATCATGATAACCATCAAAAACAGTTGCATGAGTTAATACATACTTCATTGCATTCACTCTCTTTTAAAAAAAGGAATCTTTGCGATTCCTAGACACGATAAATATAATTATCTTTTCGCGGTTTAGCTTCTGGTTTCGGTTCTTTACCATAACCTAAAATACAATTACCGATTCCTACATACTTTTCATCAATGCCCCACTGCTTTAACAATTCTTTTCCCTCAGTACTCATAAAAACTTCTTTGGCACGATGAATCCAGCAAGAATCTACGCCAACTGCATTGGCTGCATTTAAAAGATTCCCCATTACTAACGCACCATCTTCTAAATATGTTCCAATCGTTGAATCCCCTAAAACGACTACCACTGTTGGTGCTCCATAAAAAGGATCGTTTTCACTATCCATTATTGCCGCATTCAATTTTGATAGCCGCTTAATTATCTCAGGATTTTGAATAACTACCATAATTGCAGATTGACGTCCCATTCCTGAGGCTGCATATGTTCCAGCCGTCAAAATTTCATTCAATTGTTCTTCGCTAATTTGCTCTTTTTGGAAGCTTCGAACACTTCGACGTGTAATTAAATTATTGATTGTTTCATTCATTATACTATCCCCCTTTTTATAAGGATATTATATCACAGACTTAATGAATATTAAGATATAGATAATTGTTTTTAAGAAAAATACTCTATATAATTTAGATAAAAGGGGGGCTGTTTATGTGTAAAAAACTATCAATAATTTTACTATGCCTGCTTATGATAACAGGATGCTCTAAAGACAAGCCAATTTTATATAGCAATCTTGGTAATCAAGCCAGTCAAAATAAACTTACTAATATTTTAAATGAAGCTGATCTCCCCAAAGAGAATATTAAACAATTCTTTTCCTATGTTAATACCTTTAATCAGCACGCTACACCCTTAATTGGTGATTTTGAAACTTTAGAAAGAGAACAACCAGATTACCAATATTTTAAATATAATAGCCCAGTTGAAATAAGTGATCAAAACGATTCTAATTCACTAATTCCTTCATTTATCTTAATAAAAAACCTAATTTATACTAATAATACCGGTCACGCAGATGACTCATATATTATGTTTAATTTAAATTTAATTGATACTATTGATCAGTATTCAATGAGCCAAGAAGATCGTTTAAAATTCATTACTACTTTTAACAGCATTTCTGTTACCGGCATAAAAAATAATGAAATTTCTCATATCAATCAAATTGAAAAAACATTTAGTGATCGTGACTTTAGCGTAAAACAAAACCAAAAAGCATCATTGATTACCTTGTGGCTTCACTCTTCCGCAGATAACCGTCGCTTTGTTAGCCACTGTGGTGTTTTAATTGATAGCAATGACGGTTTATATTTTATTGAAAAATACGGTTGTTTTTATCCTTATCAGGTGACAAAATTTAATAGCCGAAGTGAATTAAAAACGTATTTATTAACTCGAAACGATCTCAAAGGAGATGAAAATGACGGTTTGCCACTCGTTTTTGAAAATAATAAATATCTGAATAAATAATTAATAATATCCTTTGAATAAATTGTAATACATTTTTATATTAGTTCCTAGATGCAGAACCACGACTTTAATCCAACAGTATGATTTCGGTGCTGAAGCACTGACCATGGCATAATCTAATTTGAATTTCCGAGCATAATGATCTGCCTTTCGTAAATGCCAGCTATTTGTAACAACTAGAGCATTTTTCAATCCATTTATCTGCATTATATCGCGGCTATACATCAAATTATGATATGTACTTCGAGATTGTCCCTCGATAAGGATATCTTCTTTTTTTACCCCTAAACTAATTGCATATGAAGCCATTATTTTCGCTTCCTGATATTCATTTTTAACTGCCCCACCAGATAAGATTAAAAATTTAATCTTATCTTTTTTATATAAAGTAACACCCATTTCAACCCGTGATTTCATAATTGTTGATGGCTCACCATCGATATTAGCAGGATAACCACAAATAATCGCACAATCATATTTTTTATAACGCTGTTTTTTATATGGTTTTTTAAATACTAATAAAAATGCTAGTAGATTCAATATTCCAAATCCAATTATTACTCGTTTGACCATTTTATTACCTCATTATTTTACATTTCCCGGGAAATTGTAACAAAAGGGCCTAATGGCCCCGATGTTTCGCTTTACGTTTTTGCTGTTTCAATACAAATAGATGCTCTTTTTCAGCCGTTCGCTGCTCACGACGAATAATTTTATTCTTTGCCTTATTTTGCTCATATTGTCGTTTCAACGCTTGCATCGATTTAGTACCTGTTTGTAAGTTCATAGATTGTTTTCTAATCATCCGTTGTAATCGCTTAGGATTTTTTGGTTTATCTTTATGTTTCGCTTTGAACTCAGCAACAAAATTAAGTTTATGGTAATTATTTAAAAAATAAACATATATCTCACCATCACTTGGCTCTTGACCGAACACAACTCGTTCAACGTAACACTTATCTCCATTTGTTAAATAAAATACTCCAATCCAAAACGGATCATCAAATAAAACATTTAATTCCAAACCAACATCCAACATATCGCTATCCTCCTTGAAATTTACTTCTAAGAACGGACAACCTCAGGAGGGCAGGTTACTGATGCAAAATGCACAACTTGACTACCAACAAGTTCGTGTTTTTATCTTAGCAACCATATTATAACTTATTTTTCAGATTTATTTAAGAGGAAAGCTATTCCTGCTAACCCTAAACCTAATGCGATTATAATAAATAAATTAATACTTACATCATTATTCAAATAAAAATATACTTTTAAATCATCATATAGTCCCATCAAAACTGCAATAATTAATAAAAAAGCTAGTAAAAATGGCACTTTTAGCCGTCCATCATTTTTTTTCATAAAATCAAACACTTTAGCATCAAATACTTTAAATGCATCTAACAACATGTATATTCCCAAAATAGCTAATAACACAATAATGTCGGTTGGGCAAAAAATTAAATCAAGTCCTAATTTACCTTCTAACCCTTGTGCCAAATATAAAATTAAAACCATTCCTGGATAAAAAATATACGCAAACACCTTAAAATACTCTTTAAACTTTTCCATTTTTCCTCCTACTAAAAATCAGGGATATTTACCCCTGATTTGTTTGATGATTTTTTATAATTTCAGCAATTTTATCTTTTGCTGCCATAACGTCATCATTTTCCACTACATATTTATATTCATCTTTAGTCGCAATTTCTTTTCTTGCTTTTGATAAACGTTGTTGGACAATCTCTTCTTCCTCTGTACGACGTCCACGAATTCGTCGTTCGAGTTCTTCTAAGCTAGGTGGTACTAAAAAGATTGTTGTTGCATCTGGACATTTTTCCATTACTTGAAGGGCCCCTTGAACTTCAATTTCTAAAACAACATTTTTACCTTCATTTAATAATTGATCAACGTAATCTTTGGGTGTTCCGTAATAATTACCGACAAACTGCGCCCACTCTAATAACTTTCCTTCTTCAATTTTACTTTTAAATTCTTCTTCTTCAACAAAAAAATAATCAATTCCATCTCTTTCATTTGGACGTGGTTTTCTTGTTGTCATCGAAATCGAATAAGCAAGATTTAAACTATCGTCTTTGAATAATTCTTCTCTTACTGTTCCTTTACCAACGCCACTAGGCCCACTAAGAATTATCAACATTCCTTTTTGCACTGTCTACACCCCTTTTTTTTGATAAGTTCATCATACAAAATACGTCTTATATTGTCAATTGTTTTCAAACTATATAATGTCAATTATTTTTAATCTATGTTATACTTACAACGGTGATAAAAAATGGCATATGATGGAATAATGATGCATCAAGTAATTGATGACTTAAACAAAACAATAACTGGTGGTAGAATCAACAAAATCTACCAAATCTCAAAATATGAATTATTGATTCAAGTTCGTAATAATCGAACTAATTACAAGCTGCTGCTCTCCTGCCATCCAATGTACGCAAGAATTCAGCTGACTAATTTAGACTATCCTACTCCGGAAAGTCCGAATCCTTTAACAATGTTATTTCGTAAACATCTTGAGGGTGGTTATATCAAAAAAATTGAACAAATCGAATTAGATCGAATTTGTCATTTTCTTTTTGGCTGTCATAACGAATTTGGTGATTACGTTGAATACCATTGTTATATTGAAATTATGGGTAAACATTCTAATATTATTCTTTGCAATCAAGATAAAAAAATTCTTGATTGTTTAAAACGAATTACCCCTAACATTAATAGTGAACGTTTTGTACAACCAGGGGCAATGTACCAATTGCCACCAATGAATCAAAATAAAGTTGATCCTTTCACTAGTGATTTTATTGAAAACAATAATCTAACAAAAATATATCAAGGGATGTCTCCAATACTATCTAAAGAAATTCTTTATCGTCATGATAATGGTATAGATTTTAAAGAGATTATGGATGAAATAAAAAATAGCGATACCCTTTATATAAGTAGAGTTGATGAAAAAGAATATTTTCATTTAATTCCATTAACTCATCTAAATCAGCAGGCACAGTCTTATTCATTATTCGATGGTCTGGATAAACATTTTAATTTAATCGATCAAAAAGAACGTATAAAACAACAAACATCAAATCTTTTGAAATTTATTAATAATGAATATCAAAAAAATGTTACTAAACTTGCAAAATTAGAATCAACTCTAGAAGATTCGAACAATAGTGATGAATATCGAATCATTGGCGATCTTTTATACTCAAACTTACATTTATTAAAAAAAGGAATGCGTCATGTTGAACTAGATAATTACTATGATGGTTCTAAGATTATGGTTGATTTAGATGAGAAACTTGATCCTAAAAGTAATGCTCAAAAATATTATAACAAGTATCAAAAGGCAAAAAATTCAATCAATGTTCTGCATGAGCAGATTGATTTAACCAAAAAAGAAATTGAATATTTTGACACTCTTTTAACACTAATGGATAATGCTTCATACTATGATGCCCTAGAAATAAAAGAAGAATTAGAAAATCTAGGATATTTAAAAAAGAAAAAGAAAACTAATACGATCCGTAAAAATAAAAAACCTTCTTTTGAGACATATTATACTAAAGATGGTATTGAAATATGTATTGGGAAGAATAACCTTCAAAATGATTATCTAACTTTTAAACATGCTCATCGCTATGATACCTGGTTTCATGTTAAAGATATGCCTGGTAGTCATGTTGTCGTTAAAGGTGATCAATTAGATGAATATACGATTCGATTAGCTAGTAATATCGCTGCCTATTATTCAAAAGGGAAAAACAGTAGTAGTGTTCCTGTCAATTATACTTTAATAAAAACATTGAAAAAGCCTCATGGCGCTAAACCTGGGCAAGTAATCTTAGATAATTATAAAACTATTTATATTGATCCTGATCAACATTGCCTCGATGAATTACAAAAAAAATAGATGCCTGGGCATCTATCTTTTTTAGCGGTTACATCCACATCCGCTTCCTCCGTTATTAGCGTTGTTATACATTCCATTAATAACAGAGTCACCTGTGTTATTAGCTGCGTTAAATCCTGTACCTGCTCCGTTAAATGGAGTAGCGTTAGCAGCACTTGCGAATGGATTTCCATTACTTTGAGTCATGAAAGTACGTTCATAACGTGGATAATAACGTGGGTAATAAACGATATTATTAATATGGCGACATTCGATTGGGCAAATAATTGGTTGTTCAACATATTGATTAGAGCAGCTTGTACAAACTTTTCTTGGTGCAACGATTGGAGTAGCACGGCAGCAGTTCATTCCACTGTTACATCCTCCACATCCGCAGCTGTTGTTACAACCACATCCTGAGTTACAAAACATCATTTCCACCTCCTTTAATATACTATATGTTCGATTAAATTTGGTGCTAAGGCAAATTACACAGAAAGGTCTAAATTATGAAATTAATCAAATGGAATACTGTTGAAAACATTGAAGCATATACAATTACTAAAGAATTAGGCGATATGTCTTATAATAACGAGGACAAACAATTGATTCTCAATAATCGTAAACAATTAGCCAAACTTTTAAAAACTGATTTAGAGCACATGGTGGCACCACATCAAACACACTCAGCCAACTTTAAAGAAGTATCTCTTAAAGACGGTGGCAGAGGTATGTACTGCCAAGATGATGCCTTTAACAATACTGATGCTCTTTATACAAAAGATACTGATCTCTTTTTATTATCATTTCATGCAGATTGTACCCCAGTGTTACTATATTGTCCTAAAACAAAAATAATTGCTGCAATTCATTCTGGTTGGCTAGGAACAACTAAACAAATTGTTTCAAAAGTCACAAAACATCTAATTGAAAATGAACATTGTGATCCTAAAGAGATGCTTGCCTATATTGGACCATGCATCTGCCAAGATTGTCTTGAGGTAATGGATAATGTCATCGACTTAGTTAAACAAATGGATTTCGATACTACTCCGTACTATAAACAAACAGATACTACACATTATTTGCTTGATAACAAAGGTCTAAACCGACAAATGTTATTAAATTTAGGTTTATTGAAAAAAAATATTACTGTTTCGCCATATTGTACTGTTGAAAATGACAAGTTATTTTATAGCTATCGTAAATATAAAGATAGTGGCAGAAATATCACAATCATAAAAAGACAAGCTTAAAGGACTATAACAAATAAAGATTTTCAATCTTTGATATGTTCCCTTCTAGATGACAAGTTTTTATTATTTTATTTGTCTACCTAGGAGGAAGCATATCACTCTAGGCGTTATAGCCCTTTTTATTTATTAAATCAGTTTTTTCTACTTTAATTGTTAATATTTATTTTTTAGTAATTAAATTTTCCATAAAATTACATAAATTGGTTATAAATCAGTTACAAAATCACATTTTAACTACATTAACTTATCTTTTTACTTGTTAATTTTTTTATATGTTTCTCGATGAATGATATAATAAAAGTAATATATATAAACGATAATTGAGGTGATTTTGTCGATGAATGAAAATTTTAATTCAGCATTCTACAAGAAGATTCTTGATCAAATTAACTCTAATATCTATGTCACCGATGTTGAAACTGATGAAATTGTATATATGAACGATTATATGAAAAATACGTTTCAAGTCTCTAACACCGAAGGAAAGAAATGCTGGCAGATTTTACAATCTGGAATGAACAAAAGATGTGAGTTTTGTAAAATCAAACAACTTCAAGAATCTAATTCACAAAAAATTTGTGTATGGTATGAAAAGAACACGATAACAGAAAAAACATATTTAAATCATGATACTTTAGAACTTTGGGATAACAAACTTTATCATATCCAAAATTCGATTGACGTTACTGAACAACTACAGTTATCTGTAGAAGCAACAATTGATGAATTAACAGGTATTTTTAATCGAAATGCCGGTAAAAAACGAATTGAAGAACTATTAACTGCTGAATATCTTAACGAAGACTTTGTTGTAGTTTTATATGACATGAACGGTTTAAAATGGGTTAATGATACTTATGGACATCTTGAAGGCGATCGCCTATTAATATTTGTTGCCCAAAATATAAAAAAGCGTTTGAAAGAGCCAAACTTTATCTTTCGCCTTAGTGGTGATGAATTTATAATTGTTTTTTTAGATACTACTGTTAAAGGTGTAGAAGTTTGGATGGATAATATTCTTTTAACTTTAAATCAAGAAAGAATCAAAGAAAACATTGATTATGATACCTCTTTTAGTTATGGAATTGCTAATATCCATGTAGATGAAAATTTAACTGTTTCTGATGTATTATCTATTGCTGATTCACAAATGTATATCCAAAAACGAGATTATCATATTCTTATGAATAAAAAAAGGCTAACAAATTCACAACCTAAGTATAATTCTATTCCTTTATTTGAATATAATCGTGATCATCTTTTTGAAAGTTTATCAGAAACAATTGATGACTACTTATTTGTTGGAAATTTAAAGACAAGTAAATTCATGTACTCACGTCAGATGATGATAGATTTTCGTTTGCCAAATCAAATTCTTGATAATGCTGCAGCATTTTGGGGAGAAAAAATTCATCCTGATGATAAAGCAGGATTTTTAAGAAGTAATCAAGAAATTGCTGATGGCAGAGCTGAACAGCATACAATTTATTATCGTGCAAAAGATGCCTCTAACCGTTGGATTCCCTTGCTTTGTAAAGGAAAAATGATTAGAGATAAAAATGGTAATCCAGATTTATTTGCTGGAACAATTCGTAATTTAGATAAAAATAGAGAACAAGCTTCTCTAGAGCCAAATTCTTTAGATACTTATTTAGATACTTCGTATTATATTTATGAGAAAAATCAAAGCAATAAAAATAATTTTCTTTTTCAAAAAAGCTTTTACTTTGTAAACATATTTGATCAGCAAAATGATTTAAAAACAAAAACTGACTTACTTGATTTTGTAAATAAAAATATCCCGGGAGGAATACTAGCTGTCCAAGCGCACTCTGGCTTTCCACTCTATTGCTTTAATCAAGCCATTTTAGAATATACCCAATATTCTTATGAAGAATTATGTCAAATAACAAATGGAAAATTTTCAAATATTATCTATGAAAAAGATCGTCAATTTGTTGAAAGAGAAATTTTCCAACAGCTTGAAAGAAATGACATTTATGAAATTCGTTATCGCATAGTTTGCCACGGAGGCCATTTGCTTTGGGTATATGAAAGAGGAAAATACGTTATCGATGGGCATGGTCAAAAACTAATTTTGTCTTTTTTTGTTGATATTTCCCATGAAATGAATAATGAACAAGAACTACGTTTCATTAATGAAAATAGCCTTGACGGAGTTTTTAAAGCTGCATTAATTGAACATTTTCCAATTTTATATGCTAATGACGGATATTATCGAATACATGGGTATACCAAAAAACAATTTCACCATGATTTAAATGATTGTGCTGAAAATCTCATTTATGAATCAGATAAAGCAAGAATAAGAGCCCAAATAACGGATTTAATTAAAAATAATCAGTCACAAGCTATTCTTGAATATCGAATTAAAAAACGAGACAATTCAATTGCCTGGATTCATATTAGTGCCAGCTTTACTTCGCTGCTTGATCAAACAATTATTATGATTGGAATGGTCATGGATATTACTAAACGAAAAAAACTAGAAGATAAGTTATATCGCTCACAGCAGTTGTTTAAAGTTGCACAAACTAAAACCGGCTTAAATATTTGGGAGTTTGATATTCAAAACAAACAAGTAATTGGCAATCCCGATTCTGCAGTAATCCGCAGCTATCAAAATCTTACTGCCAATATCCCAGAAAGCATAATTGCACAAGGGTTGATCCATCCTCAAAGCATTAATGAACTTAAGAATTTATATCAACGCTTAGAAAAAGGAGCTGCTCCCCTTTCTGCTACAATCAGGGTCAAACAAAAAGATGCGAAAGATAAATATCTTTGGGAAAAAATAACATATACTATTGTCCAGCATATTGATGAAAAACCAGCATGGGCAATTGGCATATCAGAAGATGTTACAGAACAAAAAGAAATTGAGACAAGAATCTATAATGAAGAAAGTTTAAGGAAAGTTTTGAATGAAGATATTATATTAAACATCCGTTTAAATTTTTCTCGTGATTTTATCGAAGATATTTCTTTACATTCCAATGAACAGTATGAAAAACAGCTCTCTGATTACACATACGATGATATTTATAAATATTTATTACAGACTATTGCTAATGAGGATGATCAAAAAAAATTTGAGAAAAAATATTCTAAAAATCAAATTAATGACTATATCCGTACTTTTACCGATATTCCAACTTTTGAATTTAGGCAGAAATATTTAAATGGAATGATATTATGGGTATCCTTAAATATGAAAACAACTATTTCTCCTCAAAATAACGATGTAATATTATTTATTTATACCAAAAATATTGATATCCAAAAAAGACGTGAATTAGCATTGCAAAATAAAGCAGAAATTGATGAGATGAGTGGCTTATATAATGAGTCTACTTCACAGCTAATGATTGAAACATTGCTGAAGAAAGAATATGATCCTAAGAAAGTCAATGCTTTTCTTTTGCTAGATATTGATAATTTTAAACAGATAAATCACAGTGGGAATTTCTTGTTCGGTGACCAAATCATTCGTCAAATGGGACAAATGATCAAGAAAAGTATTTCTTCCAGCTGTATTGCAGCACGAATCAATGGTGATACATTCTCTATTTTTTATCATAATGCTGAATCAAAAAAAGTTATCTATCAAGCAGCCTTACAACTTCAAAAAAAGCTTTCTAGTATTTATCATTTTCAAGATATTGAGACCCAGTTAACTCTCACCGGTGGTTTAATCTATCTATTTTCAGAAAATATGAGCTATAGTCAAATTCATCAATGCGCACTCCATGCCTTAGATACAGCTAAAAGACGCGGAAAAAACCAGATACTATCTTATCAAGAAATTGAAAAAGTTGAATTTAATTTCAAGATTGAAATGATTATTAACCCTAATGATTTTACAATTTTATCGATGAGCCCGACTGGACAAATCATATTTAATTGTATTTTCCCAGTTAAAAAGCCAATAAAATGTTATGAATTATTACATAATCGTAAATCACCGTGCCCATTTTGTTCTCAACAAATCGACTTTGAACAAACAAATATGCGTGAATGTTTTGTATCCAAAATCGATAAACTTATGTATGTTAAAGAACAGCTGTCTCATTATGAGGGCGATACTGTAAGAAAAATTGAAATGCAGGATATTCCCTTTAACTTAGCATATGAAAATCAGGATTCAGATTTACAACAATTTTTAGAAATAAGCTGGAAAAATATAGATAAAAATATTCAACGAGAAAATGCTTTTGATAATATTCTTAGACAATTAGGAACATTCTTTAATGCCCAAAATGTTCTCTTATTTCATCAAAGCGATAATCAACAAAAATTTTCTCTGACTTCAAAGTGGAATTATAATAATCAAATCTCTAATATTAAAAATACTCATTTCAGTAAGGAACACTTTGAAAATATTGTTAGTGCTGTCGCACCACAAAAATACTTTGTAATATTAGATAAAAACCATTTTTGTTATAAAAATATTACAGAACTATATTTTGAAAAGGGTGTACCACTACCATTATTATTTATCGGTATTTATAACAAAAACAAGCTTGTATCATGCTTGCTCGTGGAAACTGTTAAACAACATATTAACGCTTCAAAATCTATTGAGGTGATTGCTGATGTTATTTGTAAAATTACCACTATTTATAATTTGCAGACTAAATATACTTATGCCCTTACTCATGATCAAAAAACCGGTTTATCTAACTACGATTCTTATATTAAGACTATAAGAAATATAAATACTGATATTTATTCTACTTTTGGAATGATTGAAATAACTATCATTAATCTAAAAAAATATAATCAGCGGTATGGCATCGTCCAAGGTGATGAAATCTTACAGTTCATCGCACAAACAATTACTAAATTTTTTGATAAAAAATCATGTTATCGGATCAGTAATGCCCATTTTATAGTGCTTTGTCCAGATATTACGTATGAAAACTTCATTCATATATATGATACTTTTTACCAAGAGCTAATTGAATTTTATGATCAATGGATCATTTGTGAAAAAGTTTGGGAAAAGAATTCACTTGTGTTAGAAACAATGCAAGAGCAATTAGAGGAAAAAAAAAGACATGCTGTAAATAAAAAAATACACTCTAAGTTAGCTAAATCTGATCAGTCGATAGCAAAAATATTAGAGCGTTTAAATACTGCTTTTGTAAATGGAAAATTTTTAACCTTTTTACAACCTAAGGCTCATACTAAAACTAATCAAATTTGTGGTGCTGAAGCATTGATCAGATACAACGATCCTCAAAAAGGAATTATTCCACCAGGGCGTTTTCTTCCAGAAATAGAAAGAGCAGGATTAATTAGACATATAGATTTATTTATTCTAAAAGATGTCTGCCGAATTCTCAGTAACTGGTTAAAAACTACTTGGAAGCCTTTCCCAATTTCAATAAATTATTCTCGAGCAACTATTTTAGAACCTGGTATTTTAGAAGAAACTAATAAAATCGTTGAAAGCTATAATATTCCTAAAGAATTAATTGAAATAGAAGTTACTGAATCCATTGGATCAATTGATTCTGCTAGTTTAAAAAATATTGTTAATCAATTTTTAGCTGAAGGATATAAAATTGCTTTAGATGACTTCGGTGCTGAATATAGCAATATTTATATACTATACTCGCTGCACTTAAGCTCACTTAAACTTGATCGAAAGATCGTAAGCGATATTTATCATGATCACCGTGCTAAATTAGTAATCAAAAATATCATTAATACGTGTCAACAATTAGATATAACTTGTGTCGCTGAAGGAGTAGAAACTAAAGAACAGCTAAAAGTGTTAAAAGATTTATCTTGTGATGTTATTCAAGGCTATTATCTTAATAAGCCTTTATCTGAAGATGATTTCAAAAAGATTTCTGGCATCACTAACCCCCATTGACACTAAAACAAAGATAATCCTAAGATAGTTTTTTAGTTCTAAAGCAGATGAGCATAAAACTAATTTACGTGATTATCTTTTTTTATAAATGCATCATAGTTAAATACCCTGTATCAAAAAATTTCTATTTTATTGATTTTAATACATTCTTTTATCTTGCTTAAATACTAATTATAAAAGTCATCACTATTGATGACTTTTTCACATATATTTTTAAATCTATTAAAATTAAATTTAGATTTCAAGTTCTAATTATTCATTGATAATTTCATGCATTACTTGTGGAATCAAATCAATTAATTTACTAGGTAATACTGTATAAGAATTATCCCCTATTACATCCCCACAGCTGCCATGTAGATAAGTTCCTAAAATAGCTGCATTTTTAGGTGTATAGCCTTGTCCAACAAAACTAACGATCATCCCAGCTAAAACATCTCCCATTCCAGCCGTAGCCATCGCCTTATTAGCTGTAATATTACGATATGTCTCTCGACCATCTGTAATTAATGTGTTAGGACCCTTTAAAACAACAGTAACACCATATTTTCGAGCAAAACCACCAACTTTATCAATCATATCTAATTCATCATCATAAGCACACAAACGCTTAAATTCACCAAAATGAGGTGTTAAGATAATAGGAACGGGGCACTCTTTTAATAAATCTAAATGTTTAGCTGCAATCGTCAAACCATCAGCATCAATTACGATTGGACAATTGGCATATTGTAAAGTATCAATTACATACTGCTCGCTTTGTTCATTTAACCCTAAACCTGAACCAATCAAAATTGCATCACGGTCATAAAAAAGTTCTTGTTCCAGTTTACTATTACGAAGTTTAGAAGTACATTCAGGAGTAACTGTTGCTAGCGCATCAATTACTTTTTCACTTGAACAAACACATACAACACCACTTCCACTATAAACCGAGGCTTTTGACGCTAATAAAGCAGCTCCTCGATAGTAATCACATCCAGTTAAATGTAAAATCTTGCCATAGATTCCTTTATGTCCATAATAAGCACGCGGTTTTAAATGATATTTGATCCATGATGGACTAACCAATTTAGCAAGCCCCTGCTCCTGACGTAAATCTTTAGCATCCAATATTTCAACTGCAATCTCTCCTGTATACATATGACACTCTTCATTTAAAAAAGCCTGTTTGATTGCTGTTAAAGTAATTGTCTTACTAGCACAAATCACATTACCATAAGGTATTCCTGTATCAGGATTTAATCCAGTTGGAATATCAATTGCGATGATGTCTATATCATATAAATTATTAATTTCTTCAATTAATATCCTAGCTACTCCACGAACTTCACCATTTAATCCGAAACCAAACATTGCATCAATTACCACATCTGCTTTTTGTGCATCACTTATAAATAAAGATATATCTTCTTCATCCATAAAAGTAATTGGAACTTCCATCTCTTGCGCTTGCTCAATATAAAAATTATTTGCTTGAGAAAATTTATTAGGGTTCCCAAAACAGTATAACTTCACATTTCGTGCTCGAATATGTAGTTTAATCCCTAAACTTAAACCATCAGCTCCATTATTTCCCGGTCCACAAACAATCACGATATTATTATAACCCAAACAATGCGGTAAAATGGCATTACTAGCTTTATCCACTAGTTCTTCGATTGAATATCCCTCATTTAATAAAGCCTGATCGTAAGCCTTCATTTGTCTACTTGTTGCAACATACATATTATCACCATTACTTTCTCTATAAAATCTTATGTTTATATTATAAAGCAATTATTCATAAAAACCTACTTAGAAGCAAAAAAAATAAAAAAAGCAGATTTCTACACTCTGCTTCTAGGACGCTCATCCATTATCTCTTGATAAATCATTGTAACAATATTATGTGGATTAATATTTTGGTCTAACAGACGTTCCAGCATGATCATCATTTTTCCATCATTAATAGTACCGATAATATTCGCTTTTTCAATATTTTGAATATCACATATATATGGAAAAAATTCATTGATTTTTGTATTGATTCCATAATGATGATTAGAACGGCTATATAAATAAATTATCTTATCACCATTACAATCCTCAAAAACACTTCCGCGAGGATAATTAAAAACATTTTTATACTGCTTAACTTGCTTTCTTTTTTGTTCATGCTTATATTTTCGTTTATTTTCATATACTATTTCAATATGTTTTGGTGATAGCATATTAACCAGCTCATAAGATTTTTTACAATCAAATATAATCGTTTCACTGTAATCAAATTCATATCGTAATGCTGCTTCACGAACAAACTTAGTCTTATTAACATATAAGTTTGAATTATCTGTTTGATAAATATAATATAATTGATCACCCACTCTAATAATATCACCAACGCAATAAATAATCGGAACATCAAAATGAATCAATCCCTCTAGGTAGCGTGAATTAACAATCAGTTTTCGCTCAATCATTATTAAATTATTAATTCCAATCCGATTGTAAATATCTCGAAAATTAGTTCGCGGAATCTTATAAGTGTTTGTTAAATAGACATATGTATTTTTACGATGGTCATATATATTCTTATCAAGCTTAAATGTAGCTAAATAACAGGACTTTTGTTTTGTAGAACAATAATACCCATAAAAATAATTTTCGTCCTTAGCAACGACCAAATAGGGCCTAATTCGATGACTTTCTTCTATACGTTCTAACTCATCATTACTTAACGGCATCAAAGCCCATACTAGATTTCCTATCGCCACTTCATTATATTTATCTTCAACAATTGGCGTAAGATCTATAATTTCCTCTTTTTCTAGTCTACTAAAATACTTTAATAATCTTTTAAACAATTTCATCTTCCCACCCCAAGATAATTATATACCCAACAATCAAAGAATACAAAAAGATTATAGAAGCATTAATCCTATAATCTTTTTGTTACTCATTATATAATTGAAAAAACGAACTGAAGTGAGGGGTACAGTTCGTTCTTTCTATATTTATATCTTATTTTTCAGCAATTGTTGCATAATTAGCAACAATGTAATCTACAACTGGATTACTTCCCCAAGTTTTAATAGCTGAAGCTGTTGCTTGAATCGTATTTGCAGTTACTGTTAATTTATAATTAGCATCATCATATCCGTACTTACCTTTTTCGGTAGTTGTAATTTCTTTTTTTGTTCCATTTTCATCAGTTGTTACAACCGTAGTAACACTCTTATCAGTTACATCTAATAGTGGATTTAAAGTAACGTTATCTAATAATAAAGCTGAACTATTACCGCCTTTGATTGCTCCCATATAATAATAAGTTCCTTCATATTCAACCCATTTACCTGCTTGTGCCGCCAACTCTATATCATCAGTATATTTCACAACATTTGGCAATGCCAATAAAGCCGCATTTTGTGTTAAACCATTTTCATCAGTAAATGTATTGCTTAAAGTTTCATCACCGCGGGTCCATGACTCTGTTAATGTTGCTTTAACAACTACATCAACATTACCACTGTTTTTTACTGTTACATCTTTATTTACTTCAACTCCTGGTAACCAATCAGTTGGTGGAGTAAATTCTTCTTCAATTGTAGTATCATATTTTGCTGTTTTAAATTCATTTGTTTTTGTCAATTCCTGACTAAAATACGCTAACGACCCAACTACTCCTACTGTTAATGCTAATAATAATATTCCACCTAAACTTTTTTTATTTTTCATTCTTCTTCACCTTTCCTTTTCTTTATTGTTGTTCAGCAATCGTAGCAAAATGATCGGCTAAATACACAGCCATCACATTATCACCAAACGCATCCCTAATTGCTGCTTTTGAAGCTTGGACTGTCCGCGCTTCAACTGTCAAAGTATAATCTGCGCTATCATATCCATATTTTCCGTATTGATATTTTTTAGTTACAGTTGTAGTCCCTTGTTCATCTGCTTCAACGACTGTATGACTGCCGCTAACTGTTGCATCTAATAACGGATTCATCTTCACACTATTTAATAATCCATTTGATGCTTCATCTTCACCAATTACACCTAAATAGTAGTAATAATCACCATAATGAATCCATTTATTATGATAATCTGCTAGATTATCTTTAACATCTTCATATTCATAAACCATATTTTGAACAAAATTTTTAATTGCCGCATCATGTGAAATGCCGTTTTCATCAACGAATGAATTTGGTAAAATTTCACCTTCCTCGCTCAAGATTTTATCTGGATCATTAGGATCCATCAGATTTTCACTACGTTTCCATAGCTCAGTTAATTTTGCTCTTACCACAATATCAACGTTTCCAGTATTTTTAACTGTAACTTTTTTATTAATTTCAACACCTGGTGCCCACTTATCAGTTGGAATAAATTCTTCTTCGATCGTTGTATCATACTTTGCCGTCTTAAGTCTATTTTCAACAGTTAAGTCTCTAGAAAAGTAAGCCAATGTACCTACAACCAATACAATTGCAGCTAATGAAATAAGGGCAGATAGGCTTTTCTTATTTTTCATTTCTATCACTCACTTTCTTTTTAATCTAATAATGCATACGTTTCAGGAACTACAGTTTCAAAAGCGGTTCCTGCGACTGCTTGTTTATTAGCTTGATAAACTTGAACTGTAATCGTTAAAGTATAGTTGGCACTAGCATACTTACCATTACCAGTTACAACTGTTTTATTGTAAGTTGCATTATTGGGAATGCCTGTATTTGGGGCAACTGCCCATCCTGTTTCAGGATTATTAGTTATTTTGCTTGGTTCACCAGTTGTCATCGTCGAATAATATACTACTGTTTTCTTAGTTTCAGCAAAATCGACATCTCCACTTAACATGATTGATTTTAAAAACTTATCCTCGGCTCTACCACCCGAAGAAATTATTCCGTCATAATAGAAATATCCATCACTATTTGAATATATCCATTTATTACCATATTCTTTTTCAACAACACTAGCTCTTGGATCAGCACTTGTAACTGTAATATCTTCACCATCAGCTGTTTTCCATGTTTCACTCCACATTGCTCGAGAAACAATATTACCAGTTCCAGTATTTTCAACACCTACTTCTTTAGTAACTTTATCTCCGGGTTCCCAATTATCTTTTGGTGTAAATTTTTCCACAACTTCTGACTTAAACTGTCCAGTTTTTAATTTGTTATCAACATTCGTTGTGCTATTATAATAAGCAACTGCCCCACCTATAACTAAAAATGCTGATAACGAAATAATTGCAATCAAACTCTTTTTTCGTTTCATAATTTTCGTACCCCTTTCTCAAATATTTAATAACCGATATGTGGTATTAATAACCAACAAATATACTTTTGTCATATTACAACATTATTATAAATAATCATGGTTTGCTTCTGGTTATATTTCACTTTCCTTAATATTCTATTTTAATGTTTTTATTGAATCTAAAAATCAATAATTGTCTTAACTTATAAAGAAAAACACTCTAACAATTGTTAGAGTGTTCGTGGCTTCATTAGTTGTTTACTGTAGGTAATCCATTCAAGAAATTTTTTACAGTTTGATTTGTTGCATCAGTGATCCAAGTTGCAGCAGCTTCTTTATTAGCTTGTGAAACTTGAGCAGTAATTGTTAATGTATACTCAGCGTTATCATATAAACCATTTGATTTAACTTCAGCACGTTTAAATGTCGCTTTAATATTGTTATTTTCATCATCTAATGCTTTAAATTCTTCTTCAGAAATTTTTACCCATTGAGTTTTTGAGTCAGTTCCAATTGATGTTTTATCCGGTTCAGTTGCTGCAGTTGTATAATAAAAGTTTTTAATATCTGTTCCAACTACATCAGCACTATTTTTTAAAGTAATTGAAGTTAGGAAATTTTCTGTATGTCCATTTACTCCAATCATCTCATTATAATATGCCCATCCATCATTACCGTCAACCCATTTATCGCTCATACCATTTTTATCAACAACACTTTCATTATTAGTGTCTGGATAAGCTACTGCTTTAAATTCTTCTCCGTTGCGTGTCCATGATTCTTCCCATTTAGCACGTGCTACTAAAGCATAATCTCCTGTATTATCAACTCGTACCTCTTTTGTAACAGTTGCTCCTGGATTAAATTCTTTAGGTGTAAATTTTTCGACAATATCAGAGCCAAACCCTTTTGTTTTTAATTTATTGTCAACTGTATGTGTTTGAGTAAAATATGCTAGAGTTCCTACAACTACCAATGCCCCTGATAATACAATTGATGCCACTACGCTTTTCTTGTTTTTCATGATTTCCACTCCTTTTTATTTTTTATTTCATTTTACAAATCAATGATAACAATTGATGGTTTGCTTCTGGTTATATTTATAACTCTTATTCTATTAATATAACTATCGAAGAAAACTTTTCTTTTACAATTAACAGTATATCTTTATTTGGTTTTTTTCCGGTTATATTCACAAACGAAAAATAATATTCAAAAACAAAAAGAGATGTATAAAAATACATCTCTTTCACGATTTAATCAATAGAAACTAATTGTCCATTTTCAACAATAATTGAATCCCAATTTTGCGTAGCAACTGCATTAGCACCGTCATCTGCTTGTACACCATTAGCAGTGATTATAATCTTAGATTTAAGATTAGCATATGACATTGTTTCCTCATATGAGGTAAAATTATTTTCAATAATAAATGATTTAAATAAATTGACAGTCTCATTAGATTTTAATGGCATCTTTAGATAGTAATAAGATTTACCCTTTTCCCCAGTAGCTTTATATATCCATTTATCTTCATCAATTCCACGAATTACAATTTTATCAGGATCTTTATCACTCAAGATATTTCCATCTTCATCCATCCATACCTTTTCAACCGTCACTCTTATGAAAGCATCTAGTTCCTCAGTATTTTTTATATCAACAATTTTAGATTTTTCTTGTCCAATCACTACTGGATCATCATACTTAATTCCATCTTCACTCACAGAGGCATCGGGATTAGTTGAGCTTTCGATAACATCTATTCCAAATTCACCAATTCTAATCCGGTTCTTAGTCTCATCACTATCTGTAAACCATGCCAGTGTGGCGGATACAGCAAGTACACAACCTAGCAAAACTATTAGACTCATTATGGTTCTTTTCTTTTTACTCATCTCGCTACACTCCTATCTTTAGACTGTCACTTTTTCTTTTTCATCCGCTACAAGGTTACTCAAAACAATATTTAATAACAATATTCCACCAATAATTGCTACCGCAATATATTTTGCTGATGAAGCAAAGATCGTTCCAACAACAGGGAGGCAGAATTCTAATGTCTTTCCGGCTACATTTTGATATTCTACCGGATTTGTATCATTAGTTGGATTTGCATCGCCTTTTGTAACAAAAGTTTGTGAAATTTCGTTTTTCACTATCACTCGGTGAGTAACTAATGTATCATCATCTACTCGAAATGTGATTGCATCGTTTTCTTTAATATCCTCAAAAGAAGCAGCTTTGTAATAGATCAAACTTCCAACTGGATATGTGGGTTCCATACTTCCAGATAATACAACTACAGGCTTGTAGCCAACTACCATAGGAGCAAGTATAAGCACTAATGCTATTATCACTACATAACATAATATTGATAAATAGCTAACCACTTTCTTAAATATCTTCATAACCTGCCTCCTATCCTAGTTATTAAAAATCTTCTCCAGATTTCTGTTGATTACTATTACCCTTATAATCACTCCATGTTACATTATTTCCAGAAATAGCAGCAGTTTTACCAAAGGTGCTTTGTGCCCCTTCAGTTGTAGCTTTACATGATTCTAAATTAAATGTAATTTGATAGATTATTCCTGAATAATCCACCGCATGAGTATCATTTGAAACTTGCTCCGATAAAACCAGACTATCCAAAATGATATTAGTTGTTGTATTAGCTTTTAATACTTTAGTGTAATAGAAATAGCCGTCATTTCCATCCACCCATTCATCTTGCCAGGCAGATGTCCATTTCTTTTCAACACTATCAACGTCACCATTTACAAAATCACCATTTTGATTGATCCAGCTTTGACTGTAACTTACCCTGATTAAAGCATCAATTTCACCACTGTTGGCAAATTTAACCTTTTTATCAACGGTTTCTCCTGGTAAAAATTGTGAATCTTGATTAAATTTTTCAATCAATTCAATCTCCGGTTCTTGCGTTGCCATTTTGTTTTCTACATTGACGGTACTATTATAGTAAGCACTTGTATATCCAATCGCAACAATCAAACATACTGAAGCAAAGATTAAAGCTACCTTCGTCTTTTTAATTTTTAAAAATTTCACTTTATCTTCACCTCCATTTAATTCCAAGTAATTACATTGTTAGAAATAACTTTAAAATCACGACCAAAGTTTGCTTGTACTGCTCGATGGTTAACACTATCGTCATCACTATACTGTACTGCTTCACTAACAAATTTCAAAGTATAATCTGCTGTTTGATAAATTTCGGCATAATTGCTATCAAATTTAAGACTAGTTAAAACTTTAGCTGTCATTTCATTAGCTGGAAGAACTTTTTTATAATAATACCAGCCATCACCACCATCAAACCAGTCATTTTGCCATGCTTCAGTCCAGTTCTTATTAACAACTTCATTGCCATCAACTAACCCAGAAATAACCTTGCCATCAGCATCTTTCCAAAACTCCGCATAAGAAACTCTTAGAAAGACTGGTGCTGTTCCAGTATTTTTGAATTGTACTTCTTTTTCTACTTGATCAAACCAGTCTACAGTTGAATCTTTGTCAAACTTTTCTACTACTTCAGTATCCACTGTTGGTGTCTTAATATTATTAGTGACAGATGCACTTAGTTTTGACCATGCGTAGATTCCGCCCACTGCAGTAAGACAGACTGTCACCACTACCATCAATACCATCAATGGTCGTTTCATTTTAATTCTACCTAAATATTTCATTGCGTCATCCCTCACCTTCTTTATTAATTACCAACTTTTTTTATTTCTGCAGCTTCTAAATCAGTAGTTACACCATCCTTATAACCTTGCACAGTTAACTGTGGTTCTCCTGCATCAGCCACAATATTTCTAAATTTAATTCCTTCAATTACAAATTTTCCAGTAGTTTCATCAATAATATCTTTCCATTCAATATAAGCATTAGTACCACTGCCACCTAGCTTACCACCTTGAGCATCAATTACCTCAAACTTATTAGCATCATATTTTACTCGAATATCAACATCGGTATCCATTGTTGTAATACTTGTAAAAATACTATTAAATGCATTTTCCATCGCACTACTGTTATTTGCTTTTGTATAATGTCCTTCACTAGCTAAACGCGTTAAGAAACTATCAAATAATGATGAATTATTGGAATTAAGACCAATCGTAAAAATCGTCTTACCTAAACCTTTACCAGAACGATTAGTTCTATTGCCTGCATCATTAGAATTATTGTTACTACGATTTTTAGTAATATCATCATTTTTATGACCATAATACTTTGATCCATTACTACTTTCAATGTAATTATTGATTCCTGTTAAATTTCCACTAAACTTAATAAAATCAGCTTGATTTAAAGCCTCAGCTCCAACCCGATACCCATTATCATCATAATCATTATAACTAGTATTAAATCCCTTATTTCCTGGTTGACCGTCAGTAAAGACGATTACTGAACGATTATTTTCTCCAGTTGCACTTGATAATTGATTACGAACTTCATACAAACCTAAATCAATTTGCGTTCCTCCTGAAGCTTTAATATTTTTGATACCACCATTATTTTTAGTTAAATATGTGTACCATGTTTCATTACCTGATTTAATATCTGATAACTTCACAAAATTATTATTAGTGATCGAACCATCTGCACTATATGCAAAAGTAATTACTGATACACGACTGTCAGGATTATGTTCATATAACTTAGTTATAAATTTAATTACATTATTTTTTAAATGGGTTAGACGACTGCTGCCATTCATTGACTCATCCATGCTGCCTGATTTATCTAATAGCAAGACAACGTCTTGTGGGGCTTTTACTGTCGTAGATTTAACATTTCCACTTACATTATATTCATAGTTATTGATTGTTTCACTTCCAGCAGGAAGATAATTAGTCTTTTCATCAGTCGCTTTAAAGAATCCAACATGACCAAATGAATTTGTTAGAGTCACATAACCATTAGCTGCATCTTTATTTTGACTAAGTTCGATAATATTTCCACTAGATAAGTTTGTTTGAGCATAACCACTTTCTGTACTTTCTAGCTTATATTCCATTGGAACAGTTTCTGTTACGGTATATTTACCAAACGGTAAATTTTCTAAAAGAACTTCTTCATTATTTTTTAAGATTAAATCTGTTTTATAAATTACTGCATTTTCACCATCTCGACCAACCACATGAATAATAAATGTCTTATCTTCACTAGAATTGTTTACAACATTTTTTACAGTAAGAGTTGCACTTGTAATTGGCAATTCTTCATTAACTGTTGGTACATTGAAATCCAATGTAGAATCTTTATCAATATAATTTTTATAGACTAACTGGGTTGGGTCATTGGCTGGATAATCTGTACCATCCTTATATTCCTCTTTAACTGCTACATAATATTCTAAATGAGCTTGACTGTTTTTTTCAACATCACCTACATACCAAGTGATTTTTTTTCGACCATTTTCTGTACTTACAATAACATAACCACGATCAAATATTAATTTATCAGCTACAGAGTTATCATAACGGCCATCAGGTAAATCTAAAAGATCAACATACTGGCTCATTGGATCATTGACAATCCCATTTTTTATGATTGTTTCATATCGAGTCACAATCTCATTAGCAATATTTTCATAAATTCCGCTTAAATCACTAGAGGAACTATAGGCATATCCTTCACCTTGAGTAGCTACATTCTTCAAGAAACTATTAACACTACTTCCAGTTGTGTAACCAATCGTAAAAATTGTATTTCCACTTTTCTTTGCTAATAATGCTTCATTTTCAGCTAATGTAGCAGCTGCATTATTTAAAGAATAGTGACTATTATTTAAATATAAGTCTAATGTAAAATCATTTCTTCCGCCCTTAATTACACTATCATAATTGATTGCATTTTCCCCAAAAGTATATCTACCACTATATCCTAAAGCTTTATCAGTAGCGGTCGCTTCGCTATAATCATTAACTAAATAACCATTATTGCGTTCATTATTTAGTTTATAACTTCCTGTCGCACCACCATCACTTAATAAAATAATAATTCCATTTTCTGATTTAGCATTTTTTAAAACAGTTCTAGCTTTATAAAGCCCTGCTTGAATGTTGGTTCCACCATCCGAATTATTTCCTAATTCGACATCTCTAATTGCTTGTTTTGCGGTTTCAAGATTGCTTGTTAGATTTTGTTCTACTGTACCATAGTAATTAAATGTCACAATTGAATATCGATTCTTTTTATTTCCAGAAATTTTACTATTATTCAAAAACTCAATTGCAGCGTTTTTAGCTTTAGTAAGACGTTTTTTATCATTTGAAGATGTGCTATTTCCATGTTCATCTTCAGCCATACTATTTGAAATATCAAATACTAGAACAATATCATTACCAATCGCCTCAACACTATCCTGGGCTTTTCCAGTAGCTAAATCCAAATTGATTTTATACCGATTATCGCCAACTCTTTCTGAAGTTTTATTAACAGTAACTAGGCCATCACTACTAGTAGTAGAGCCAGGGTTATTTTCCGCTTCAACAATTAAGTTAGTTCCAGCCGCTGGTATTATCATCGCTAATGCCAAAACCAGTGTTTTTATCTTTCTAGTAAACTTATTTTGTTTTCTTTTTTTAGATATCTTCATTTAGCTTCCTCCTCACTGACGTTACTGTTAAGCTTCTTTTTTGTTACCAGATTAACGATTATATAAATCAACACTAGACCAGCCAAAATTATTTTTGCAATCATTGATTGGATCATTCCATAAATATATCCTATATAAGGAATATTTATCTTTACTATCCCATTTAATCGACTAAAGGCAACTGGGTTTGAATCTTGGCTACTATTAGCATCACCCTTAGTAATAAATACTTGTTTTTCTTGGTCTATTTTAATTACTCGGTGAGTTATCACATTACCGCTTACACCTGAGCCTTTAAAACTTATAATATCATTTACCTTTATTTCATCAGCTTTAGCTGGTTTAACTAGTAATAATTCTCCAGTTGAATAAACAGGCTCCATACTATTCGATAATACAACATTTACCTCATACCCCAGCAATCTTGGGCCAAGTGTTATAATCAAATATATAAAGCATAAGATCAATAATATCGTTGAAACAATATTATTAATTTTTCTTATTTTATTCACTTGCTTGTTTCCTTTTAAGAATAAAGATACCAGCAGCAATTAACAGTAAAACAATTCCACCTGTAATATACAAATAAGTATAATTAATTCCTTCTTCACCTTTTTTTAAAGGCGTCTGATCATCAGGAACTTCCTCTGTTCCATCCCCAGGTGATAACGGAGTTTCTGAATCAGTCACATTTTCGGTATCATCACCTTGGTTAGTTGTAGTACCACCAGTTCCTGCTCCACCAGTTGCAGTTGATACTGCAGTGTTAGCAGGTAAACCTACAGGAATCACTACAACACTTTCAACATATTCCTGTGTTACATTTAAATCTCGATATACATATGTGATTGAATTATCTGTTTCACCAATTGTAATTGATAAATCAGCTGCTCCAATCAATTCATAGCCAGCAATCGTTTTAGCTCTCTCGTTCACTGTACTGCCAAGTGGCGCTGTCATAACTTTTGTTGTGGCTATTTGAACATTATCCTGATTAACATAATTGATCGAATATTCGCGTCCATTAGTCAAAACTTGATATTTGGCTACAAATGTCATTGCACCAGTAACAGCCTCACCACTAGCTGGAAGGGTTTTATTCCATCCCATTAAATAATAGCCATCTTCTACATTGATATCAGGGATATCCGGAAAACGTTCGTTTGCTGCTACATCGATAGTAATCTTATTTTCACCATTAGCAGCAAATGTACCATGAGCTCCTGCCCTAAATGTTACTTTATAGGTTCTACTAGCATCAACTGTCATTGGATTAACAAAGCCGACCATTGCAATCATCATAGCTAGAACAATAATGACTTTTTTAATTTTCTTCATGACTGCAATCCTCCTTATGCTTTTTCTTCTTCAATAAGAATATAACTGCAAATCCACTAACTGCTACCAATCCAAGTAATGGTGCAATTACAGTTGCATCACCAGTTTTGATACTTTCATAAACATTTCTAACTACTTCAACAATAGTACTTTGATCATCAAGTTCTTCAACACTAAAATTAAACTTGATCAATCCTTCACGATTTTGATACGTATTATCCATTGAATCACCATTAACTTCCAATGTCATTGTTACTGTAGTAGTTTCACCTTTTTGTAAACTAGCAAGTAACGTATCTTCACTCATTCTTCCAGAACTTAAAGCAGCCAGATCATCAAGTGTTCCATTATAAAACTCTTCACCTTCATTAGTAATTGTAATATTATAAACACTTAATCCCGAAGTATCAGTATCAAGACTATCTAAGACATCAGCACTCAAATAAAATCTTAACTCTCGATGATCATCATTTTTTAAAACAATATTTTGTGTTCGAACTTCACCAGGCATAATATTTTTAAAATTATCAAATAAATCCTGACTACCATCCAAAAAAATAAAGTCTTCTGCATCACCATCAAATGATACATTAGTATCAGCTGCATGAATAGTAGTCATAGATAGTGCTAGTACTGTTGTTACAACTAATGTTTTTAAAATATTTTTACCTCGCATTTTAATGACCTCCTCCACGACTATTCTTCTACATACTGAATAACATCATTATTATCAATTTTAACTTCTAAGCCCCATTCACTCAAAATTGCAGATTCAGCACCAACTTTTTGAATTGCTTCAGCTTCAAAACTTAAATGAGCACTTAAACCAGAGTAACGCATTGCATTAGTGTTATCGATATTGCCAGATAATTTGATTTGATTAACAAATAAATCTGTTACTGCCCCTGGTTCTAATAATTTTTTATAATAGAAATAAACAACTTCTTTATTTTCATCACTATCTTGAATAATCCAATTATCTTTATCATTAGTAATGATTTCAATAAAACCAGGATTAGCATCGATCACCTTATTACCGCTTTCATCTTCCCAGTATTTGGTAACAGCAATTCTTGTATATAAATCATTTTCTGATGTATTTTTTACAAATGTTTGTTTATCTTTTATAGCTCCAGGATAACCAAAATTAAAGTTAATACCTTCATCCGTTATTTGACCATCTTCATTTGTTGTAGCATCTCTCAATTCAATTCCAATATTCCCTGAACTAAGTTTGTTACTTGAAGAAGTATCGGCACGGAAATAGGCAATTGCGCCTCCAATTGGAACCATGATACATAGAACAATCATTAATATTAATAGCTTATTTTTTTTATTTTCCATGATGATTATCTCCTTTGCTTTAATATTGATCGGTGGATACTTTTCCCACATTACATCCATATTATATGTAATGGTGGTTTTAAAGCGGTTATATTTTGTTTTAGATAATAACTTTCTTTTAAAATCTAAAAAAGAGTTAAGTTATATCTCTAAAACTTAACTCTGAACTGAAGACTCTATTGGTTTTTTATATAATAATTTTGCTTTTGCAACATCATAATTCAAACGATATGTAGTACTATTATATTTTGCATAAAACTTTTTATTTATTCTTTGAATGATTGTATATGCATTGTCCATTTCCTGACACGCTACTAAAATAATATATTGTTTCTTATTAATTTTAGCAAACAAGTCATTCACTCTTAATGATGAAGCAATCATTTCTTTTAACTGGTTCATTACATGTACTTGATTTTCTATTGTAGTTTTAGCATTAAGATCAAAAATAATCAAAAAATATTTCTTATTATCTCGAAGTGCATTCTTAAGTAAAATTTCATACATATGCTTAAACATGTCATATCCACAGTAAAACCCTCGATAATCAGCATTATTAATAATCAAATCTTCATTAACATTTTCAGTATTAATAATATAATCTTCTTCTATATCTTCTGTAATGACATCATAAAGCTCTTTAAACCGCGGTGATAATCCTGTTCCCAACTCTTTATAAAAGCGTTCATTCAGATCATCATAATATTTTAACGCATTATGATAGTCCTTTAATTCAATCAGCCCTTTAATATAATAATAATGTAGACCTTCGTAAAATGGTTCTAATAGAATAGCATGATAATTTATTGACATCATCTTTTCAAACTGTTTTCTTTTCATGTAGTATTTGCAAATTTTGATAACACAGTTAACATATGCTGAGCGAAAAAATTCTAGCATCTGTTCAATCCAAATAGAATGATTAGTCGTTATATATAATTTACCTTTATATAGATGATTTACTTTTTGAGCATATGCTAGGTCCTTATCACTTATATCATCAATATATTTTATTTTGTCCCAGTTATAATAAAACTCCTCAGTATCCATCACCCATTCCAACTTGGGATTGATTTGATAACCACCTTTAACAGTTAAAATAACTTCTTCATCCTCATTAAAAATACCTGATGCTTTTAAATCTTTACGAAGTCTAAAAATAGAAAACTTAACCACACTATTTGGATTTTCACTATCCGGATATAAAATATCAATAATATTATTCTTAGATATTACAACTCCTTTTTGAAGCAGCAATAATTGGAATAAATTAATCAACTGTTTTCCTAATAATTTGGTTAAATCAACTGTTACATTTCCACGTGAAAGTGAAAACGTTCCAAACATATTTACGTTAATCTTATCATTTGCCATATCTAATTCCCTCACTTTTCAAGATATGTTACTTGCCCACAAATTTATCCACCAAAATAGTCATATTCTAAAACCCCATTACAGTATTAGCCCATTATTTTTATTTAATAGTAATTTATTAGTGATAAATTCTTACCACTTGGTTTAACTATAGATTTTCGTGCACAAAAAAAACACATAAATTTGGGTCTATTTACGTGTTTTATAGTAAGATTATATGCGAACGAAAACGTATTCTTTCCCGTGCAGGAAAAGTATGATCCTCGATTCTAATTTTTTTATAAAAATAACATATTCATTATAGCACTGTATTTTTAATTACGTCAACTTTATTTATAAGTGCGGTAATACTAATTATATTGATAGAATCAAAAAAGATTACGAATTTAAAATCGTAATCTTTAATTAGTTGTTATATTCAATTTTTATTTTACTCTTACAGCACAAACGAATCCTGAACCAGACACAGATGAAATCTTAACTACATCACCAGTTCTTGGGGCATGAATATATTGACCATTACCAATATAAATACCAACATGTCCTGATTTCCATAAGATATCTCCTGGCTGTGCTTGGGAAATACTAATTTGTGTACCTGCATTCTTTTGAGCTGAAGATGAGTGTGGAAGTGAAATTCCTACACGTGAGTAACACCATTTGACAAAACCTGAACAGTCAAATGAATTTGGACCGTCTGCTCCCCATACATATGGACACCCTAATCTAGAATAAGCAGCTGATAAAACACTATTACCATAGTTATTACTTGCTGCCCCGCCATAAACTGCATTTACCTTTACTGATAAGCTCGCGGTACCTGTGTTACCGGCTGCATCAGTTACTGTATATGTAGCTGTTTTAGTACCAGCTTTCGCTGTACTAGGAGCATCAACTTTGACATTGGCTTTAACATCACCATCTTTATTATCAATTGCTGAAGCAATATATGCATTAAAATCAACATTTTCACCAGCATTAACTGTAATTGAAGATTTTGTTAAACTAATTACAGGAGCTGATAAATCTTTAACAACAACATTTAAGTTAGCCTCACTAACATTTCCTGAACTATCAGTTGCAGAAATTTTCAATGTTTGCGTTTCATCAATTTTTGAAGTATCAATAGATCCTTCAACAGTTGGTACTAAAGTACCATCTAAGTTATCTGTAACATTTACAAAATTATTTAAATCAAAACCACTTCCGTAATCTACAGTAACATTTTCTCCTTGGGTTAAATTAATAACCGGAGCTTCTAAATCGCTAACAGCGAATGTAAAAGTTTTAACAGTTTCATTACCTGAACTATCAGTAGCCTTTAAAGTAATATCTTGTTGACCTTTAACCTCTGTATTTAATGGGGTATTAGCCTCAATAAATGGAGTTACATCACCATCAACATTATCATTAGCCTTAACATAGCTAGCGAAATCTGTACTTCCTTTTACAGGAACATCAATTGTGTATCCTTGATTTGAACCTAATGATTCAAATTTTGGTCCCTCATTATCTACTACATTAACTTGAACTGTTTTTGTAGCAACATTAGAACCACTATCAGTTGCAGTAACTGATACTTTATAAGAACCTAATTGTGTTACATTTAATGATGAAGTGTCAGCTGATACTTCAATTAAATCACGACTGTCCTTATTATCAGTAATATCAATACTATCTACATCAAATTTCTCACCATAGGCAAGATCGATTTGATTAGACTTAATCTCAGGTTTTTCTTTGTCTGCTGCTGCATAACCAACTAGCATAAAACTAGCAACAGCTGCAATCGGAATGAACATTGCTTTACGATTAACGATATACTCGTCAACTACATTTTTAAAGCTTGTCTTAATATTTCTATCCATTCGTTACCTCCTTTCAATAATATATCCAATTGTTATTATATTACTATTTTTTAGAAAAATCTAGCCCTGAAAGCTCTTTCATTTTTGTCCTTTGGCTGTATCGCAAGCTCCGCTTAGCTTTCAAGAGAATAATTTTTTTAAGATTTCTTAAGAAATTTATAAGATTTTACATAGTCCTAAATAGAAATTACCATAAACATAAATATTAATAATAATATTATCCAGAATTTATAACTAAAAATACCTTATTCAATGCTCTTTAATGACTCAACCATATCAATATTTTTTAAAACTTTTCGCATTCCAAAATCAATTAAATAAGTAAAGATCATTGTAATAATTATTGCATAAACATAACTCATTAAATTAACACTTCTAATAAACATAGCTACTTCAACTTCTACCGCATTAATGATAAACATATGTAAAACTTTCCCAATTCCTAATCCTACAATTGATCCGATTGCTGATAAAATTAGGTTTTCTCTAAATACATAATCATACACCTCACGTGGATAAAAGCCTAATACCTTTATAGTTGCAATTTCACTTTTACGTTCTTGAATATTAATATTTGTTAGATTATACAAGACAATAAAAGCTAAGGCCCCGGCACAAGCAATCAATATTACAACAACACTATCGATACTGCCCATTTGATCTCTAAATGCTTGACTAATTCCTTTAACATAATTTAATGAATCAATATTGCTATCCTTGTCGCAATAGTTAGTAACAGTTTTACGATTGCCATCATCTTCTAAATTAAAATACGCATAATTATTAACTGGAGTCTCACCTGTTAGACCTCGATAAAATTCTTCACTCATATATATATGGTGTTGAAAATACAATAACATTACTCCTGTAATTTTAACCTGATAATCTTTTTCATCAATCGTTATATTTATTTTATCTCCAATCGTTACTCCTAATAATTCTGATAATTTAGCTGAAATAACAACCCCCTGATTATTTAATTTAATTTTTTCACCTGTTTGATAATTCTCTAGATTTGTATATTTGCTAAGTTCCTCATTATTCTTAAATACTTCTAATGTACCATAATGATCTTTACTTCCTACAACTGTGATCGTTTTTCGATAAAAACTACTGCAATCTTTTACACTACTTAAACTCTCAAACTCATCCTTTTCTTTTTTTAATTGATCATTACTTAGATTACGATCAAATACAACCATTCCATCGTAAGTAAAAATATCACCATATTGCTTATCTGCTAAAGTAGAAACCGAATTCTTGATCCCAAATCCAGTAACAATTAAAGCCGCACAACCAGCAATTCCTATAATCGACATAAAGAAACGCTTTTTATACCTAAAAATATTTCGCATCGTAACTTTTTGATTAAAAGACAAACGTTTCCAAATAAATGTTATTCTTTCTAGAACAATTCTTTTTCCCATTTTAGGGGCCTTAGGTCTAAGCAGACTAGCTGGCATCTCATTTAATTCTTGACGTGTCACTATGTAAGTAACTAATAAAGTAATCGCTACTGAAATCAAAAATGTTTGGATACAAATAAAAGTATCAAATGAAATCTTGATTGGTGCACCGACATTAAACAACATTTTACGATACAAGAAATAAATAATACTTGGGAAGAAATATACTCCTGCGATAATTCCTAATACACTAGCCACGAAAGTAGCTAAAAAAGCATAAATCAAATATTGATTAATTACATCTTTTTTATCATATCCTAAAGCTCTGAAGGTTCCGCTTTGGACTCGCTGTTCTTCAACCATTCGAGTCATTGTTGTTAAACTAACTAATGCAGCGACCAAGAAAAAGATCAGTGGAAAGACTACTGCAATGGCTTTCATTGATTGACAAGCAGAATCATAGCTTAAGATACTAGCACTTTCCTCACGTGTTAAACTAATCAGTTTTCCAGTTGGAATATCATCAATGGCACTGCGAGCATCATCCAGTTTTATCTTAGCATCATCTAACGATGTTTTCGCTTCATCTAATTTAATCTTTGTTTCATCCAGTAAAACTTTTGTCTTGTCTAATGTAATTTTAGAATCGTCCAGTTGTTTTTTAGAATTAGTCAAAGTTATCGCTGTTTCATCTAACTGGGCTTTGGAGCTGTCTAAAGTAACTTTCGTATTTGCTAACGTAATTCTTGCACTTTCCAATTGATTAGCTGTAGCAGCCAAAACAGCACCATTATTGTCCAATTCCAGCTTGCTCGCATCCAAAGTTTTTTTAGTTGCATCCAGTTGAATTTTAGTCTCGTTCAACTTTTCTTGCATTATTGCAGCATCTTCTGGCGTAATTAAATTATTCTCAATTAAATATTGTAATTGTACTACACTTTGATTATATTGCTCAATTCCCACATTATACTGATTCAGTCCATTATTATATTGATTTATCCCCTCATTATATGCACTGATTCCTTGATCATACTGAGCTTTTCCCAGCTGATAATCACTGACTCCTTGATCGTACTGAGCTTTTCCATCTTGATATTGCTTTAGACCATTTTGATATTGACGATACCCATCATTGTATTTATTTAAACCATCTTGATACTGCTTTAAGCCACTTTCATATTGGCTAAGACCATTGTTATATTGAGCTAATCCATCTTGGTATTCATTGATACCATCATTATATTCCTGTTCGCCTTTTTCTAATTCACGATTAGCATCACCCGCTAATTCCTCATTGACCTGAGCAACTTTACCACTAAGAACTTTTTTAATTTCTTTATTAACATCTTTTACATAACTTAAATAATCATCACTAAAAATATTATTATCATCACTGTTTTTTAAAGTCACTCGAATTTCATTAAAAACAGTTCCATTACGAAGATCATATAGATCTTGCGGTAAAGCTAATGATTCATTGCCTTGAGCTAAAATTTCAACAAAAGCCTCATTAGTTCCATCACCGAGAGTATTTGTCCCCCGTTCAATCGTACTAAAATAACGAGGATCATTGATCAATCCAACAACCTTAAATTTCTTTTCACCATTATCATTAGTTAATGTTATCTTACTTCCTACTTTGATTTTATTTCTTGAAGCATAATTATTATCCACCAAACATTCATCATCAGCAACTGGAACTGTACCATCAACTAATTCAATTTTATTGACCTTATTATCAAAACTCTCATTTGTATATACTGTCGTTCCTTTGACATTATCACCAACTTGGATCAAAGCATCAAAGCGATTTCCATATTCAACCTGAGCGACTTGCTCAATTTTTTTAACAGCTTCTATATCCTCATTTGTAAATCCTAGTGTTGCAACGTAATTAAGATCATTGAAAGCGTGTTCTTGAAGATAACTATCCATCGTTATTTCCATAATTGAAGCCGTATGCCGGAGTCCTGCAAAAAAGGCAGCACCTAAAAAGACAATACAAAAAATCGACAAAAAACGTGCTTTAGTTTTTTTTATTATTTGAATTTGATTTTTTACATATGCTCTCTTTTTCATATTACCACTCAATTTCCGCGATTGACTTAGGATGTTCGTTTATATTCATTGAAGCTACTTGACCATTTTTAAGATGAATGATTCGATCTGCCATTGGAGCTAAAGCACTATTATGAGTAATAACAATTACTGTCATTGTATATTTATCGCACATCTCCCGTAGTAATCCTAAAATCGCTTTACCGGTTTGATAATCTAATGCTCCTGTCGGTTCATCACATAAAAGCAGTTTAGGATTTTTAGCAATTGCTCGCGCAATAGCCACCCGCTGCTGCTCACCACCTGATAACTGAGCCGGAAAATTATCTAACCGTTTATTTAATCCTACACGTTCCAAAACCATTCTCACATCTAAAGGATTCTTCGATATCTGGGTAGCTAATTCAACATTTTCTAAAGCCGTCAGATTTTGAACCAAATTATAAAATTGAAAAACAAAACCAATGTCATCTCGTCGATATTGCGTCAACTGTCTTTCACTATATTTAGCAACATCTTGACCATCAACTAAAATTTGCCCACTTGTTGCTTTATCCATTCCCCCTAAAAGATTCAAAATAGTTGTTTTTCCAGCACCAGAAGGCCCAACAATTACTACAAATTCACCTTTATTAACTTCAAAATCAACACCATCTGATGCATTGATTTCGACATCACCAACTTTATATGTCTTTTTAACATTATTAAATGTAATGAAACTTTTCATTTATCATCACTACCTTTCTAATTAAAACATATACATAATTATATCACGAAACTATTCTCAATCCAATTTCTACTTTTTTAATAAATAAATTAAATAATGCTACTCATATTACAAGAATTTTTATAAAAATCGTGCTAAAATTAAATCAATTAGGAGGTCTATTATGAAAATAATGATTTTATCAGATTCTCATTCTGTTTCTAAAACCGATTTATTAACCCTTTTAAAAAACAACTCTGTTAACTATTACATTCACTGCGGTGATATTTATATGACTTATGATGGCATCAATCTTAATAGTTTTTATTTAGTCCGTGGTAATAACGATTTTGGTAATATTCCTGATGAATTATTTATTACAATCGATGATTTAAAATTTTATATTGTCCATGGTCATCGCTATGATGTTGATTATAACCTAGATTATTTAACCCATACCGCAAAAGAAAAGGGAGCTGATATAGTTTGTTTCGGGCACACTCATCGACCTTATTACGATTTTCATGAAGGAATCACTTTTATTAATCCTGGTAGTGTTTGTTATCCTAGAGGTCAGTATCGTAATCCAACCTATTGTATTTTTGATACTAAGACAAAAAAAAGTACTTTTTATGATGTCACGACATTAGAACCATGTGACCCTTTTTCCCCAATGGAACGTCCTAAAAGAAAAGAACCATTTTATAAAAAATGGTTCAAATAGTCGGTTCCGGCAAAACTTTTTGGTACATGAGCGTACAAATAATCATACAAACTAGCATTGGGATAATTTGAATCAATAACAATCCCCCCACTAGATAAAAATTAATCAATCCTAAACTATACAATTTAATTAAAATAATTATTTGATACAACAAAGGAATAACAATAATTAAACCATAGAAGATAATCATTTCCAAATCGATTATCTTTTTTAAATCTTTTAAATCATACCCCATATGATACAAGTTAAGAAAGCTCCTTTTTCGTCCTTGCAATTCCATTCCTACTTTAAAAATAGTTGTAATCGATAACAATACCATGACACTAAAATATGACATCAACGTAACCATACTAATCAATGGGGTATCTAAAGTATAAATAGTTGTACACATCAAAATAATCGCTGCTATGGTTATTACTAAAACAAGCATTCTAACTTTTTCTAGATCATAGCGAACATTTCCCAGCGTAATTAATAAACAGCGGTCTTCTAACGATTCATTAGTTTGCCGATTTTCAATGAATTCAGGAATTATATTCTTAACTAGGCCATAAACACCAATTATTCCAATAAGAGCAATCAATAAATGACTAGCTGTATCATTAAGAAAAGGAAATACGATCATTGGTAAAATAAACAAAACAAGATATATTCGATTTGATAGTTTCTTTACGCCTATTCCAAATTTTTCAATTTTAACATTTGCAGTCACCATCTTATTGATGCTGGTACGATAACAATATCCCATATTTAAAAGCGTACACCAGCCAATTTCACAAAATAAAATGATAGCAGTTGCCATAAAAGTATTACTCGAAATATAATTTAAACTTCCTTGATAATCAAAGACCATAAAAAGTAAATTATTTACTAAAGGAACTAGAGGATAACTAATGACAAAACCAATTGGAATAGCTAAAAACATGATAATCGTACTCTGTAAAAGCAAATAAATCCCAACTTGATAAACAGATGCCCCTGACATCAAAACAATTGACACATCTTTAGTTTTCGCTAAAACATAAAAATCATTAGCCATAAATACACAAACCATTGCAATCAAAATTACAAAAGCAGCTATCGTAGTAATCAACTTTGCATCATTCCCACCAAGATTGATCCCTGTACTAGGATTAAGTGTAAGATTAAAGAATAAAAAGATAAAAATCGTTGTTAAAACAAAAGATAGAAAATAAAATAAACTCTTTAAAAAATCAGTTTTTAAAGATCTTATTGCTAATTTTATTAAGCCCATTAGTCAAACAACGCTTGCGATTCTGTCGAATTAATATCAACGATTTTGTAAAAATACTCTTTTTGACTCATATCTTTTCGCTCTATTGTTTCATCAATCACACCATCTTTAATATATAATAATTTCGATGAATACGAAGCAATTTTAGAATCATGAGTTACCATTAAGATAGATACACCGTCATTAATATTTAAATCTCTAAACAACGATAACAATTCATGAGAATTTTTACTATCAAGATTTCCAGTTGGTTCATCAGCTACAATAATCTTTGGATTAGTAACTAAAGCCCGACAAATTGCTGCCCTTTGTCTTTGTCCCCCAGAACACTCACTTGGATATTTATTCAAAATCTGCTCGACATCTAACCGTTTTGCAATCTTTGCAACTGCTGCTTTTATCTCTACTTTTGATTTTCCTGCTAACGTCAGCGGTACAGCAATATTTTCAAAAATCGTTAGTGAATCTAATAAATTAAATTCTTGAAAAATAAATCCTAAATTTTCATATCTGAATTTACCAATTTCTCCCTCCGACATTTGTCGTACCTCTTTACCATTAATATAAACAAAACCTTTAGTTGGAATATCGATTGTTGATAAATTGTTAATAAAAGTCGATTTACCAGCTCCTGAAGGACCCATGACACAAACAAATTCTCCCTCATACATTTCTAAAGAAACATCACTTAACGCAGTATAGGGGTTTTTTGTCCCTACACCATATATTTTTGTTACATTTTTAGCAACTAAAATTTTATTTTCCATCATTTTTTCCTCCATGAATCGGTGCTACCACCGCTTTTTTATAATTATAGTAAGTAATTAAACCTGAACAAACAACAGGAATAAAGTAGACCCCAATTACTCCTAACGCAAAAGCAACCGACATCTCCCCATGATAAATAAAACATCCTGAAATAATAATTATATAAATCATTGGAATTAATAATAAAACTAAATAAAAATAAAATACCTCATACTTAATTATTTTAGTTATTTCTTTTCGTGTATACCCAATCTTCCAAAGATTAAAAAATAAAGTTTTTCTTGTCTGGGCCTCCATACAAAATTTATAAACGATACTAGTTATTAACAAAATGATTATTACAATGTAACCAATCACTCCAGTAATATATTCACGAGGTGCTCCCTGATTAGCAGCGATTGCCGCAATCATCCCTGTAACAGAAATCATCATTAAACTAATTAGTAAAATAGCTCGCTGAATTGAATAACCAAGGTTAGAAACATAAATCAATGCATATCTCTTTTCTAATAATTTCTTTTCTTTAAACTTCTTAATATACTCTGGCAGCGCATATCTAATCAAACCAATAGCCCCAACGATCCCTACCCCGGTAGGTGCAATATAAGCGGTAGCACTATGCTCATTCATAAACATCATAACTATTCCAAATACATATAAAAATAAATAAACAGCTGATGGAATTACTAATTTACGTTTATCACTAAAATCCATTGCCTTTTCTTGTTGTAACAAACTTGAAATATCATTTCGATAAATATACCCACTAGCAAAAACACAAAGTGCAACTAGGATCATTGCAACTACAACTATGGTCTGCATAAATGCTGCTGAAGGTATATGATAAATCGATGCCTCAATCCCCAAATAATGAAACATCCAATAATTTGAGATTGGTGTAACTGCCATCCCCAACGCAAGACCAATTGGTGCTGCAATCAGTAATAATACAAATGTCTGATAAATCAAATATTTAGTAGATTTAAAAGAACTGTTTCCCGATAATGTCATAATGGCAATTTCATTAGTTTTTCGAGAAATAAAAAAGCTATTTGCAAAGAAAATCATAAAACAACAAAAGCAAATTATGATAAAAGATAATGTTGTAGAAAGCGGTACATTGACTTGATTCCATGTAGCACCACCAACGACAGCACCAGGATCAGCTAATAAGTCGTTATTCATAATATTAAAAAAGATAAAGCAAACTGCAATAGCAAAAACCATTGTCAAAGCATAAAAAGCACTCTTTTTATACTCTTTCACCAGTAATGTCATTGCAAACTTAAAATTTCCCATACTTTTCTCCTATCTAAGTTTTAAAAACTTGATTAATTTTATTGATCAATTTAAAAAAATTAGTCATTTCTGTTTCATCTAAACATTTAGAAAATAATTGCACTAATTCCTCTTGTACCTTTCTAGTCTGAACTATCATATCTTTACCATGATCTGTGATTATAACATTGGTTATTCGTCGATCAGATTCGCACGCTTTAACCTTAACAAGACTACGGCCATGCATTCGTGCAACTATTCCTACTGTTGTAGCATGTGAGACATCAAATTCCATACTAATATCTTTTTGATTGATCGTTCGATCCTGATTATCGGCTAAAAAAATCAGGACACTAAGCTGTGTAAAAGTTAATCCATATGGCTTTAAACGAGCATTTGCATAATTAGCAATATTTCCTGCCAGTTTATTTAAACTGAACATTACTTCATAATCCTTCATTTCCGCCTCCCTAATATGTAGCCTGCTACATATTAATATTATAAGATGACTAATATTAATAGTCAATTAAAATATGTAGTAAGCTACATATTCTAATTGACTAAAAAAACTATACCTTAGTATAGTTTTAATATTCATTCAGCTCTTTTTTCAAATCTTCAATATATCTTTCTTCAAATTTATCTACACGAACAAATTTTCCTAATATCGATTGAGGTTCAAAATCAAAATTTAGATACATGCGACATCCACCATCAGGCAAAGGGGCAAATTGTCCGCTCCAATGACCACGATAACTATTATTTTCAACATCATAGTCAAATTGAATATTTTCACGTAAATCTGTAACAAAAATCTTCGTTTCCCGCTGTTTTCGATCATATTCAATAAATCGATTATCACCAATCTGCTCAACCCGTGTTAAATCACTACGCCATGAACAATCCTTTAAATTAGTTATTACTTTAAAAACTGCTGCTACTTCACTTTTAAAATCAACTGTCATATCTATTCTTTTCATTTTTTGAGCCCTCCACGATTCCATTATAACACAATAAAAAAAGAGAAAGCGAACTTTCTCTAAATAATTATTTTGCTAATGCTTTTTTTGCTGTATTTACAATTGCAGTAAATCCTTTAGGATCACAAATTGCGATTTCAGATAACATTTTACGGTTAACTTCAACGTTAGCTAATTTTAATCCGTGCATTAATTTTGAATATGAGATATCATTTAATCTTGCAGCAGCATTGATACGTGCAATCCATAATTTTCTCATATCTCTTTTTACTTGTCTTCTATCTCTATATGAATATGCTAATGAATGCATAACTTGTTCATGAGCAGTTTTATATAATGTATGTTTTGATCCAAAATATCCTTTGGCTAATTTTAATACTTTTTTTCTTCTACGTCTTGTAGTAAATCCACCTTTTACTCTTGCCATTTGTTTCTTCCTCCTATGTCAATAATTATTTTGCTAATCTAGATTTAATTCTCTTGTAGTCTGATGCACTTACTAAAGTAGCTTTAGCTAAGTGTTTCTTTTGTTTATGAGTTTTATTGTGAGATAAATGTGATACATAAGCATGGCTGCGTTTTAATTTACCGCTACCTGTTCTTTTTAAACGTTTTTTAAGACCACTATGTGATTTCATTTTTGGCATGATATATTCCTCCTAAATTATTTTTTCTTTGGTGCAATTATTGCAGTTAGAGTTCTACCTTCTAGCTTAGCTGGTTTTTCAATTTGACCAACTTCAGCACATTCAGCTACGAAGTCATCAATAACTTTTTTCCCAAGATCCATATGAGCTAATTGTCTTCCTCTAAATCTAATTGCAATTTTAACTTTGTTACCTTCTTCTAACCATTTCAATGTTCTTTTTAATTTTACATTTTTATCATGAACATCAATAGTTACCGATAATTGAGTTTCCTTTAAAGCAACCACTTTAGAATTACGTTTCATTTCTTTAGCTTTCTTTTGTTGTTCGAAACGATATTTACCAAAGTCCATAATACGACATACTGGTGGTTTACCGTTAGGGGCAACACACACTAAATCAAGTCCTGCACCATAAGCAATATCAATTGCCTGGTTACGACTTTTGACACCTAATTGATCACCATTTTGATCAATGACTAGTACTTCTTTGAAACGAATTTTTTCGTTTACTAACTCATCCGGTTGTTTTGGTTTTCTGTTATCAAATCTGCTAATAAAAGCCACCTCCATTTTAGTAGTTTAAACAAAAAGTGAGCACACTGAGTACCCACACATTGACATTAAGATAGTTTATCTTAGCGACATTTGCCTATCGACATAATCAATCAGGCGAGAAGTAGGCACTTCTTCTTTCCACTACTTTTCATTTACTTGAGTATATTATCATTTTATTTAATTAAAGTCAACCCATATTTAAAAGATTTATTCATCTTCATCTATTTGTAAATATTTAAAGTATCCAAACACCGAAAAGACTATCAATACTATTAATGCAAACATTTCATCACCACTAATAATATATGTAATCCCAATAAAATTATTACTTGTTTTTATGATTATGTTTAAATACTTTCCATTCTACAGCAATTATATTTATTAATAAATATAAACTTAGCCAAATTCTTAATATTTTCAATATCAAGATACCACCATTTATTTCTCACTTAGCGACCGCTTGCCCCCTAGTTCTTCTTGTGTCAAATTATACTGCGCCCACAGCCTCTTGCTACTATAGCATATCGACTAAATAGAAGCTAGAAAATGCCTTGCTACTTATCATAACAAGACATTATTTAAACATTTTTTTAAATTCTTCTGGTACAACCGCTTTAAATTCCATTCTAGCTTTTGTATCCGGATGAACAAAGGCGAATACATGACTATGAAGTCCCATTCGTTTAATCGGATTAGTTGTAGCACCATACTTTTTATCCCCAACAATACTATGACCTAATGATTGCATATGGACCCGAATCTGATTTTTACGACCCGTTTCAAGAAATACTTCAATCAATGAATTATATCGTGATTCTTTTAATACTTTATAATTTGTAATCGCCAATTTACCTTTACCATTATTAGCAATATAAACCATTTGTGTCTTACTTTCATCAAGGTGATTTTTAATCGTTCCATGCTTCTTTTTAAGCTTTCCTTCAATAATTGCCAAATAACCACGCTTATAAACAATATCATTCCAATTATTTTGTAATTTATTTTTAATTATTTCATTTTTAGCAAACAACAGTACCCCCGATGTTTCTTTATCAAGTCGATGAACAATAAAAACACGGGCATTTTTATTTTTACTTTTAAGATACTCTCCAACTAAATGATAAGCTGTTTTTTCTTTTTCATTTCCTCCGGCCATACTTAATAAACCAGCCGGTTTATTAATAACGATCAGTTCTCTGTCTTCATAAATAATATCTAGACTTGAATTATTATTAGGATTACGATCAACAACAATCTCATCATCCCGTTTTAATGAATAATCAAACTGACTAATCACTTGCCCGTTGACAGACACCTGCTTAAATTTAAGTAAATTTTTAACATTCTTTTTATTATAGTGATTTAATAAAAACTCCATTAACGTAGAATCTGTCTTCACTAAATACTTATTCATCGATTTTTTCCGCCTTAACTGCCATTCCAGAAACTTGACACTCAATCATATTGTTGCCAAGGTTTGTTGTTGTAAAGCGAACATTAATGATTGCTGAAGCATGTCTTCGAGAAGCTTGAGCAACTGTTTCTGCCATCGCTTCTTGTCTTGCTGTATCTAACATTTCTTCAATATTAGTATTATCACTAGCAATTGCCTGATTCATGATTTTACTGCTAAAAACGATTCCCAGACTCTTTGTAATTCGGTATCCGGGTAAATAATCAATCGTACTTACTTCAATCATATCCATTATATTTTCCTCCTTATAAGAAAAGGTTACTAAAGTAACCTATTTCATATCAATGATTCGATGAGTATTAAATAATACAACTACAACTTCTATTAAATAAATTACTAATGCCAGCCACCAAGGAATAATAAATAAAACAGCTAAGATCATTAAGATTACATTAATAAACAATCCTACAAAAATATTTTCAATCGTAATATATTTTTGTTTCTTAGAAATCATGAATGTTTCAATAACGGTATTAAGATCAGAATTCATCAGCATAATATCACTATTTTCAATCACTTTTTTATCTTTGATGCCACCACGGCTAATACCTACATAAGCTTTTTGCAATAATGCAATATCTTTTGAATTATCACCAATATAAGCAACTGGTCCAGCAATACTTGCTTTATCCATTACTTCTAATTTTTCATCAACTGTCAAATTATTATAGATTCGATACTGATCATTTTCAAGATCAACTGGTCCATCATTGAAAATAATCAAGCCAACATGTAATTTTGATAATTTAGCGAATAATTCCATTTCCTCTTCAGTTACTTCAACTCCATCAAAACGATCATAAATAACTGTTCGACATAAATTCAAAGCATCTAAACCACTATTTTCTTTAATAACAATATTTTTAGAAAAAGCTTTAGCCACTCCTGATAGAACAGCAAAAGAAGAAGCCTGCTTGTAAGCAAAAGAACCAGAAATTGTTATTAAAATAGCCCCTAAATAAATATATTTAAAATTTGCTTCAAAATTAAGAATTGGCACTAATGTTGCACAAATAATTCCTGCGACGACTAAAAGAACTGTATCAATCTTACTGATTAATTCTACCAGCCTATGCGTTCTTGAAGAACCAACAGGTGCCATTGTCGCAATTTCTAAGACTCTGCTCATTGCACTGCGATCATACGTATATAAAATTTTAATTTTCAAAGTGTCTTTAACATTGACACTTCCACTTTGAACTTCACTTCCGGCTTTAACTGGCTCTAAAATATCTGATCCATTAATGGCAAACATATCTAATTCACTTTCACCCGAAGCAATCTTGCCACCTAGAGGTATCGTTTCTCCAGGTAAAACTACGATCACATCACCAATATCAAAATCTTCTAAAGAAACCATCTCATATTCATTTTCACCAATTTCTCGACGTCCCAATTGAATTGGGTTGATCTCGTCATCAATTTTCTCCATCGTTAAATTGATTAAACGCATCAATAACCGTTCTCCAACTTGGTAAATCAAAGAAACCACGATAGCCTCAATATAAGCACCATAAACCCATCCAAATAAACAAGCTAGATTAATTGTAATATTTTCACTTAAGAATTGTTTAACTTTTAAATCTTTATATGCTTGAACCAAGGTCTTTTCATTAAAAATAATCAAAGCAATCAGCCAGGCAATATTAGTTATAAAATTAGGATCATCTTTTGTAACTAATCCAAGTGCTAAAGCTACAAATAATCCTGCAATTCTAATCATTGTATTTAAATATTTTTGTTGAAAAATATCTTGTGATTTAAATGGCTTCTTCCATTGCTCCACATCAATTTTAGGATTAACTTTATCAACTAGACGATTTAATCGCACTAAAATATTCTTTTGACTAGTTGTGACTTTAAGTAACTTATTAGTAAAATCAAGACTAACATTTTCATAGGCTGAATATCGTGAAATAACTTCCTCAATTTCTTTTGCCTCTTCTTCTGTCTCTAAATTAGTAAACATAAAAATATGTTCTACTTTTTGTTCTGGTGCCACGAATTCACGCTTACGTGAGTTGATTTCCTCTTTTAAAACAAGATTTTCATCATGATTATTCAAAACCGCCTGCACATTTTCAGGATCTTCACAATAAAATGAAATACCTGTTTTTCCAATCTTGATTCGTGAAACTTCTTCCATTTCGTTTAAGAGGAGGCTGACCTCATTTAATTTATCATTATCATTTATATTATCAATATAGAAATTACGAGCCATAGTAATCTCCTTTCCAATAGTCACCTAATTTTAGCATATCTTCAAAAAAATTCCAACTCTACTCATTAACACCATAAACTAACTGTAAAATTTGAGGATAATAGCGTTCAAATTGCAATGCATCAATTTCCGTTGGATAAGACATTAAATGAAAATACAGACGATGTTTTAAGTTACGCACAGGTGGTACAAAATAATCATGCTGATCATTTAGCACTAAGCCATTTCTTTGATAAAACGCAATCCGTCGACGACTTTGCTCATCTTCTGGATGTTCAACTTCCAAAATAACCGGTTTCCCTGCCGTCTCCATAAAATGTTTTAACATCTTACTTCCCAAACCTTTGCCTTTTTGATTACCATCTATTGCAAAATAATCAACAAAAGCAAATTCTCCACCATCATAATGTGATAAAATACCTTTAATTTCATCATCTTCTTTTAAAGTCAAAACTTTAAAATCACCATTAATAAAAGTCTCTTTCATATAATCATATTCTTTGATTTCTTTACTAGGAAAATTTCCTAAAATAACTTTATAAAAATCATTAAATTCTGCTAATTTTAAATCTTCAAATATCATTTTCTAACCCCCGTTTTTTTATTTATTAAAACAAAGTTTTCTTCAAATTCCTCTTTAGTACATGACAAATCAAACTCTTTACCATATATTTTATAATTTACCTGAAGCTGACCACTATCACGAATCACACAATCGTAAACTTGGCCCTTAGTAAATAGATCCCGCTGTTCTTTACCAATTACAATATTCATTGTCTTGATACAACGACACACGCGACGTTTTCCTGTATTTGCGATAGTAATCACCTCTTTTCTCATTCATTATAACATGATAATTAAAAGAAAAGTAAGAATTAGCCCTGCTAATTCTTACTGAATTCCAATAACTCTAAATCAGGATTCTTCTCTGTAGCCCAACGAACGCCCCAATCATTAGTAAACAATAATAAATGTTGTCCTTTTAAATCTTGTACTTTTTTTGTATCACTAGATAAATTTAAAGCTTTTAAATCGCATCCCTCTTTAACCCAGCGCACATATTGATATGGTAGCGGCTGCTTGATTATCTCAACATTATATTCATTCTTTAAGCGATATTCTAATACTTCGAATTGAAGTACCCCAACGACACCAACAATAATTTCTTCCATTCCACCGCCTAATTCAGTGAAAATTTGGATTGCTCCCTCTTTAGCAATTTGTTCTACACCTTTAACAAATTGTTTTCTTTTCATCGTATCTTTATTACGAATCAATGAAAAATGTTCTGGAGCAAAGGTAGGAATACCTTCAAAAGCAAATTTAGCTTTACCTGTTGTAATCGTATCTCCAATCGAAAAGATCCCTGGATCAAAAACTCCGATGATATCTCCAGCATAAGCTTCATCAACTTCTTGACGTTCATCAGCCATCAATTGTTTTGACTGATTCAATTTTATTTTACGACCACCTTGATAGTGATATACTTCCATCCCTTTAGTAAATTTACCAGAGCAAATTCTAAAGAAAGCCATTCGGTCACGATGTGCTTTATTCATATTAGCTTGAATCTTAAAAACAAAGGCACTGAAATCTTCACTAAATGGATCGATTGTTTTTTCACCAGTACTTCGTGGTAATGGTGGTGTTGTCATTTCTAAGAAATGTTTTAAAAATGGTTCGATTCCAAAGTTAGTCAAAGCAGAACCAAAGCATACTGGAGAAAGTTTACCTTGACGCACTTTTTCTAAATCAAAATCATTTCCTGCCATATCTAATAACTCAATATCTTCCTGCAGCTTATTATATAATTCTTCATCTAATTCATTAATTAATTCAGGATCATCATATTTCATTATTTTAGTATCAACTTCTTTACGCCCGCCATCAACAGGGATAAAACGGATTACTTCCTGATCATGCCGTTCATAAACACCTTTAAACTGTTTTCCAGAACCAATAGGCCAGTTAACTGGACAAGTATCGATCCCCAATTCTTGTTCGATCTCTTCCATTAAATTATATGGATCTTGAGCTTCACGGTCCATTTTATTGATAAAAGTAAAAATTGGGATATTACGCATCGTACAAACTTTAAATAATTTACGAGTTTGATCTTCGACCCCTTTACTTGCATCAATAACCATAACTGCACAATCAGCTGCCATTAATGTACGATAAGTATCTTCAGAGAAATCCTGATGACCTGGTGTATCTAAAATATTAATACAAAAACCATCATAATTAAATTGCAATACAGATGATGTTACAGAGATTCCTCTTTGCTTTTCTATTTCCATCCAGTCACTTGTTGCATGTCTGCTGTTCTTTTTTCCTTTTACGGTACCTGCCTGTTGAATTGCCCCTCCGTATAATAAGAATTTTTCTGTTAATGTTGTCTTACCAGCATCGGGATGGGAGATGATGGCAAACGTTCTTCTTTTTTCAACTTCTTTGATAAAATCGCTCATTTTTATATCTCCTTGCAAGGATTAATCATATAGATTTATAATGAATTTGTCAACCGAAATCTATTTACTCAGACTGTTTAACGGAGTCTTCGTAATAATGAAAGCAAAGACAGTGAAGATTACAAATCCACCGATTATCACAAACGGATAAACTATTAATTTTCCCGATTCAATCAATAACGGTAAAATTGCTAAGGCACCAGCTGGCGGAAAATATAATTTAGTAATTTTCATAATGCTCAACATGGTCATTACAATTATAATTGCACTAATAGTTAATGGCAAATCACCAATCTCACTTATCAAAATTCTTCCATAAGCACCACTAAATGCACAAATAAAGGTAACAAATGCTAATTTAATCGAATTATGACGCAACTTTGGGTGATTACTACTCAATTCAACAAAAGCAACTATCAAGGGTGGGGCAATCAAAAACGGTAATTTTAATTGTAAAGCAATAAAAGCCGTTAATGCTAATGCACATAACCGTTTTAAATTTAAGCTATAGGTTTCTTTAACTGCTGCAGTAACCGGATGATATTCCTGAACACTACGATAGCCGCCCTTCTCTAAATATTGTTGCCCGATTACAATCAAAATACTCATTGCAGTAGCAAAAAGCGGATACAACCATGACTCACTATTAATAATAATTGGTAAGATCGTTGCAGATATCAATGGAGCAAACGTCGTTTTAGATAAAAATAATCCCGTCACACATACTACAAAGCCAATTAAAATTTTAAAATAAATATCAATATCTACATATTTAACCAAAATAATCCCTAACGACGCATAAGCCGCAATTAAAAAAACCAATTTAATTTTATTAGTTTTCCATACTTGTTTAGGCGCTAACCATGCTCCAATCGTCAATGCCGTAATTTCTGGAAAAATAAATTCTTTTTCATGAAACACTTCTGACATCAAGATCATTAAAGCTACTAGCAAGATCGTCATTATCTGGGGAACAATACTTTTCTTTACTTCCATCATTTTCACCTCAATAGAACTCATTCTATTACAAAAAGCGAGTATAGTAAATAAGAAAACGATATAACCTAACCGTTATATCGTCATTTCTTAAAATACAAAATTTCCGTTTTCAAATATCCTTACTACTTGACCATCTTTTGTTTCTCCCACAATTTTCAAATCACTAGTACCAATCATAAAATCAACATGAGTTAATGAATCATTGACTCCCTTTTCCAACAATTGTTCTTTAGTCATTGTTAAACCACCTTGAATACATTCACTAAAGCCTTTTCCAATTGCTAAATGACATGAAGCATTTTCATCAAATAAAGTATTATAGAATAATGTTTTCATATTAGAAATTGGCGAATCATATGGTACCAAGGCAATTTCACCCAAATAAAGACTACCTTCATCAATACTCAACATCTCTTTTAAAACCTCTTTACCCATTTTTGCATCAAAATCAATAATTCGACCATCTTTGAATTCCATTTTAAATTCATCGATCAAATTACCATTATAATTTAATGGCAGAGAACTATACACAACCCCATTAGTCCCATTACGATATGGACTTGTAAAAATCTCCTCGGTTGGCATATTTGGAAAAAAATATTGTCCTTTAGTCGTATAAGAACCCCCACCAGCAAATAGGTAACCCTCGTTTAAGGTAACAGTTAGGTTTGTTCCAAGCGAATTAGTATAAGTCAATGTATTTAAATTCAATTTATTTAAATATGCTACTCGAGCTTCAAAACTTTTACGATGTTCCTGCCAGGCAGTCAAAGGGTCATCATCTACGACTTTAACCGCTTTAAAAATAGCATTCCACAACGCCTCTACTGCCTCACTATCAGACATATCAGGATATACTTTATTTGCCCATTTAATTGAACTGCCAGCAACAATGCACCATGTATTTATCCCCAAATCAAGGCTATCATAAAATGGTTTACAAGCAGTTGATACACTTTTTGACCACAATGCGATCTTTGCAGGATCGATTCCTTTAAAGCCTTCAGGATCATCACTAATAATTGTTAAAAAGGCAGCCTTTTTAGCAGCATAATCATTTCTAAATTCTTTAAACCACGTTGGAACATGAGCAAACGCTTCTTTTTCAAGATATTTATATTTATATCGTGAAACAACTTCATCATTATATTTTACAACCACTTCCCTAGCTCCAGCCGCATATGCCTCCTTAGTTACTAAACGTACTAATTCAACACTCTCAACAGGTGCATCGATTACAACAATTTGAGCTGGCTGAACATTTAAACCAGCTTTAACGATCAATTGTGCATATTTTGATAATTTTTCTTTAAACGACATCTTTATCTACCTCTTTCCATCAATTTATTATAATCAATCTAAACTTCTTTATACCTCTTTATCGAGCTTATTCAACTCTTCAATCGCCTCTTTCATTCCTTTATTGGCAGCCTGCTTAAAATACTCTTTGGCTTTTTGTTTATCTTGATTAATTCCATCTCCATAACTATACATATAGCCAATCATAAAACTAGCATCATAATACCCACGTTCACTAGCCTTTAAAAACAATTTAAAAGCTGAAGCTTTATCAACTGTTGTTCCAATACCATAAAAATAACAACGTGCTAAATTATATATTCCCGGTACATATTCATCACTTGTTGAAGCAAGATAGTATTTGAAAGCTTCATCTAAATTTTTATATCCACCAATTCCATTTTCAAGATATATTCCATACATATTCATAGCTGGTCCATAGCCTTGATTAGCAGCAATCTGCAAATAAGTAAAAGCTTTATCTGGATTTTTAGCAATTACTTTACCTTCATCTAAATATAAAGCCATCCGATACATAGCTCGGACATCATTTTGATCAATTGCAGCTTCATAATATTTAATTGCCTTTAAATCATCATGATACTGTTCATTATGCTCATAGATCAAACCTAAATTATAAAGGGCAATTCCATAATCTTGATGACTTGCTAATTCATAATACTCAATTGCTTTATCAATATCAACATCCACTCCATTACCTTCTTCATATGCCAAAGCTAGATGATAAAGACCCGGAGCATAATTAGCTTCTGCAGCTTTTTGATATAACTTAAAAGCTTGATGATGATCAACATCCACTCCTTCTCCATGATCGTATAAGTAACCTAAATTACATAAAGCCCGCGGATAACCTGCATCTCCAGCCAAGCGATAATAGCGGACAGCTTCATTTAAGTCGACATCTATACCAATTCCCATTTCATAGCAATATGCTAAATTACATTGGGCTGGAGCATACCCTTGATTAGCTGCTTTATTATATAGCTCAATTGCTTTGATTAAATTTTGTTTAACTCCAAAACCACTTTCATAACAGTAACCTAGTGCTACGATTGCCTGAACATCATTTTGTTTACTTGCCTGACGATACCAATATGAACAGCGATATGGTGCATTTTTAATTTCAGGATGATTCTCATAAAAATAACCCAACCAAAACTGTGCTCGCGAATATCCTTGACGTGCAGCTTTTAAATAATTTTGACGTGCAGCTTTTAAATCAATATCAGTTCCTTGACCTAATTCGTAGCACGACGCTAACGCAATTAAAGCAGGAGCGTAATTAACTTGACTAGCTTGATAATACCAATAAAATGCTTTAACAAAATCTTGAATTGTTCCTAATCCATTTTCATAACAATAACCCAGACGGTGTTGAGAACGTTCGTGCCCTTGGTTCGCAGCTTCTTCGTAACATTTGAAAGCACGTTCAATATCTTGTTCAATTCCTTCACCAAATTCTAAACAAGTTCCTAAGCTATACAAAGCCTCACTATACCCTAGTTTAGCCGCCTGATAATAATAATTAACAGCACGTGGAAGATCAACAGCAGTTCCATGACCGTATTCGTAACAATAGCCTAAATTACAAATAGCACGAGCAAATCCAGCTCGAGCCCCAAATTCATATAACTCAAAAGCTTTCTGATAATCTTGTTTCACACCGATTCCTAACTCATAGAAATATGCTAAATTGCAGCTTGCGACAACATTTCCTAAACTTGTTGCTGATTGATAATAACGAAAAGCCTGATAATGATCTTGTTCGACACCTAGTCCACGTTCATATAAATAACCAATAATGCAAACACAATCACTATTATCCACCTCTGCTCCCTTTTTAAAATACTCTAAAGCTTCCAGATATTCATGTTTATCAAATAATTTCAAACCTAATTCATACAATAATTTACCACTGACATTATTTATATTTTGTAAACGATCAACTTCATCAACCATCAAAAGACATAGGTCAATACCAATTATCTTTCCTTGATTATCCTCAATAAGATATTGTTCATAATCTAAATATTCACTTTCATTGATTACTTGCAATCCTAATCTATTTTTAATCTCTTCTACACGTTTTTCTAAAAATTCAATATTATTATCTTGATCATATAATGTTATTACTTTTAAAAGAGCCGTTTTCTCAACACCAATCGATTGATGTTTAATTTTTATCAATGATTCTTGATCATGAATTTCTACCAGTTCTTCAAACAACCATTGATTAAATAACGGCTCATAACTTTTAACACGATCTTTTATATCCATACTTACCTCCTTTCGATAGAGAAATAAGCAGATATTGTTATCTGCTTACTGTCCATTAATCATATGAGATATCTCTTTTGAATACTTTCCTAAAATTGCACTAACCTTGTTACTTGTTTGAACGATTCCAGAAGCACCAAGTGCTTTTAACTTATCTAAATCAACCAAACTATCATCATTTACAAAGAAAGTGACTTTTGAAGAAGTAGCTGTTGTTTCTTTAATATTCGTCTTACCGCCGACAGCTTCGATAATACTATTTACATCAACTGGAATATCAGCAGCTGATACTTGCTTTGGTTGCTTATTCTTCATTACTTTTAGGAAAATAAACACTAATATTACGATTACAATCAGTGCGATTATTCCATATAATAAATATTCATTCATTAAAATATACCCCCTATTAATTACCATTTAATTATAGTATACTATACCATGATAGAAAAAACTATCATTTTTATAAGGAGGGATTTTGTGGAAGAAAAAGAAAAATCCGTTATCTGTTGGCCATTAATCGGTCTATTACTATTGCTTTGTTTCATTAGCTGTCTGGGAATTAAAAGCGCCACTCCTTTGATTACTAAAGGAAATCCAAGTGGCTATTGGATTAAACAGCTAATGTTTTATGGAATATCATTTATCTTGATGTTTATCGTTTATAAAGTCTCCAACGATCGAATCTATTCATCGATGTGGATCATTTATGGAATTTTAATGGTTTTACTAGTTGGTCTTGCTATTGATCACTTTGCATTTACGCGATTTGGAATACATATTGTTCCTTTAGCTAAATGGGCGGGTGGTGCCACATCCTGGTACAATCTCAAAGTATTTGATCTCCAGCCATCAGAGTTTATGAAAATCATCATGGTGGTTGTCATGGCGGATACAGTCGATAAACATAATAATCGCTATTTAGTACATAATATTCATAATGATTGTTTATTGATTGGTAAGCTCTTAGCTATTTCCTTACCACCTTGTATCCTCGTTTATTTACAAAATGATGCCGGAGTAACAATGATCATGCTTGCATCAGTAGTATTCGTTATTTTTATGTCCGGTATTCAAGCCGGCTGGTTTATCATAGGGGGGATTGTAGTTGCAATCATCCTTGGGATTGGAGTTTATCTATTCTTATACCAACATGATATTTTTGCTAGTTTAATGGGAGGAGACCATAAATTAAATCGTTTCTATGGCTGGGTCGATCCCGAGGGTACCTATAATGATCAAGGCTTCCAACTGTTTAATGCAATGTTATCATATGGAACTGCCGGCCTATGGGGACATGGTATGGGAACAGCTATCATTAATCTTCCTGAGGCACAAACAGACTTTATTTTCGCTGTTATTGCCTTAGGATTTGGATTTGTCGGTGGCGGTTTCACTATTGCAGTTGTCTGTGTACTTGATGCCTTATTAATTAGAATTGGTTTTAAATCTAAAAATAATCGGGATAAATATCTTACAGCCGGAATCTTTGGTCTACTTATCTTCCAGCAAGTTTGGAATATCGGAATGGTTTTAGGACTATTTCCAATTACTGGAATCACCTTACCATTTCTATCCTACGGTGGTTCATCACTTCTTTCATATATGATTGCAATGGGAATTTTCTTAGATATGGAACGACAAACGCGAATCCTCGAAGGAAAAAAGCGCTATTAACTTATTAATTATATAAGATGATTTATTAAATGATAAATCATCTTTTTATTTCGATAAAAAAGATTCCTTCATTTAATTTCAGCTATTTGCTATCCATTTATGAGGAATCATTTTAATTCTTTTCAAATTGTTTTGAATCTTTCTTTACTTCAATCAGACGTTGTGTAAAAGGGTCAATAAAACTTAATGCTATACTATCCAAATAGTAAGATTCTTGATAAATCGAATCATAAAGTGTATCCCCAACTAACGGATGATTGATACTAGATAGGTGAACCCTAATTTGATGAGTTCTTCCTGTTTCTAAGATACACTCTATTTTACTCTGATTAGCACTTACCTCCAGTCCCCGATAATGGGTTACAGCAAATTTCCCAGCTGGATGAATCAGTCTTTTAACACTTTTTTTATCTTTAATAATTGGCGCTGTAATCGTTCCTTGTCCCGTCAATACTCCCTCTACTACACAGTGATAGACACGGCGTACCTGCTTGATATCTCTAGACAATAAATAATGAGCATAACTGTTTTTAGCTATCAACAATAATCCTTGGGTATCTTTATCCAATCGATTAACCAAATGAACAGTTGCCTTTATTCCCTGGCTTTGATAGTAATAAACAACTGCATTGGCTAAAGTATTTCGAGGATAACGCTTTGTAGGAATACTTGGTAATCCTGCCGGCTTATCAATTACTAAAAAATTTTCATCTTCATAGCAAATTTTTAAAGCTAGCGGATATGGTTCCATAGTACTAACTTCTTCAGGCCACAATAATTCAACAACATCACCGTACCGCAAACAATATCGTACCGTTTGACGCTGACCATTAACAAGAATCTTCCCATGCATTTTAATTAATTTAACAGCTTTTTTACTAAGCTCCTGTTGACTAAGAAATTCTCTTAACAACATTCCGCTTTCTTTCATTGCGACAATAAATTTCATTCGCTGATAAAAGCCCTTCTAATTCGTTGAATAAAAGACATTTCCTTATATTCTATAAACTTTACTACTTTCTTAGAAATTCTAATTTCAATTTTTTCAACATCATCAAGATGATAAGATAAGTGATCAATTCCCAAATAAACTCGATTAAAATGCTGTCCTTTTAACTTAATCACCTTATTTTCATCTAAAATTAAACTAGCACCCAAACTTCGATAAGCATTATGTTGTATAGCGGCGACTTCTGTCAGTTGCATTAAGGGACTTCCTGGATAAATAACAGCTCCACCAATTGACTTATTATAAGCCGTCGATCCTGATGGTGTAGAAACACAAAGACCATTTCCTCTAAATACTTCCAAAAGCTCATCATCAATATAGACATCAATTACTTGAGTTGTATACCCATGATCAATGCGCATCTCATTTAATGCTAAATATGTTTCTTTACCTGCTTTATGATACACATCAACTTCTAATAAATGTCGGGGCGTCATTTGATAATGATCAGCTTTTATAGCCGCAATCAATTCAGTAATTTCATCTTTTTGATAATCTGTAAAAAAACCAAGGGTTCCCGTATGAACACCTACAAAACTAACTTTTTGCTCCATATATTGATGCACTGACAAAAGCATTGTTCCATCACCACCAACACTAATAACCAAATCAGGATCATCGGGATTATATTCCATAATTCCGGTTAACCCTTTCTTAATTTTTTCAGCAATATTAGCAGACATTTCATCCTGTTTTACTACTAATGCATATTGTTTCATTGTTTTCACCAACCTTAGCGTATATACTATAGTATATACTAATGGAGGCTACTATGGAAGAAAACTTAGAAATAGAATTTAAAGTATTGATCGACAAAGAAATATACCAGCAAATCTATAACGATCACCACATCGACCATCAATATAGTCAAACTAATTACTATTTGATTCACCCTAAATTAACTGAATTAAAATATATGCTGCGAATCCGTCAAAAACAAGAGAATTATGAATTAACCTTAAAGCAACCACAATCATATGGAAATTTAGAAACTAATCTAAAGATTGACAAAATAACTAAAGAGAAAATCATTACTCACGATTTTGTTACTAATGAAATTTTTGACCTTCTAAAACCCCTTGGATTAGATAGTACGATGTTTAAAACAGACTGTGTACTTACTACTACACGTTGTGAAATTAAGACTACTGATGGCTTGATTTGTCTAGATCAAAGTCTTTATAACGGAATTACTGATTATGAATTAGAATACGAAGTATTTGATTATCATCATGGTAAACAAATATTTTTAGACTTTATTGGTCAATATAATTTAAAGTATTCTCGTAATTGTCCTAGCAAGGTAAAACGTTTAATGGATAGTTTAAAAGATGATTAAATAATCATCTTTTAAACTAGAACTAAAAAAGCAGCGTTTCATAACACTGCTATCTATCTTTAAAATAAGCCTCTTTAATTGAGCATGGTTCACTAATAAATTGTGGACAAACTTCACTACTTGGACATTCTGCTAATTTACGTAACTCACGAGGAATAAATACCCGGATTTCCTCTGCATTATAACCTACCTGGAATCTTCGCTCATCAATCATAATTGGGCGTTTTAAAACTGATGGATTTTCTTGAATAAACTTGATCAGCTCACTAATTGACATGCTATCAATGTCAATATCATTTTCCTTAATGATTTTACTTCGCTTAGAAATGATATCGTCTGTTCCATTTTCGCTTCGTTCCAATAGTTCTTTTAATTCAATTTCTCTAAGCAAGGTTGAAAAAATATTTTTTTCCACATAAGGAATATTATGTTCTTTCAGCCAAGACTTAACCTTTCGACATGATGCACAACTCGGTGCTGTGTAAATACGAATCATAATACCATCTCCCTTACTTCACTATTATACATTATTTTTATTATTTTTCTATCATTTTCGTTAATCATAGTAAAATAATATGCAAATCGAGGAACTTGGATTAATCAAGTTCCTCGATCATTTTAATTACCTCTATTTTTGAAAAACCTAGTTTCCTCATTTCTTCAATAAAAACTTTAACTTTATCAAGTGAAACATCTTTTTTTAATTCACTGATCAAATTACTGTCTTCACTGACAAAACGTCCTAAAGCTCGCCTGCTATAAATTATTCCCGTTCTTTCTAATTCACTTAAAGCTTTTTGAATTGTATTGGGATTAACTCCATATTCCAACGCTAGCTCTCTTACTGAAGCAAGCTTACTTCCCGGTAAATACTCACTGGCAAAAATCTCTTTTTTTATTTCTTCCATGACCTGAATATAAATTGGTAAATTAGGATCGAAGTCATTTTTCATTCTACCACCTACTCTACTTCAATTTTATGATCAATTAAATAAACAGTGAAGAAATAAAATGCTGTTGCTAATACTAAATTTAAAACAATGCTAAACCAAACAGAAGCAGTACTATCCAAACTCATTACAAAGCTCTCAATTGGCTGCCACATTAATAAGCTGCTTCCTAAAATTAAAAGTGCTACATAAACAATAATTCCAATAACAGTTTTGTGTTTAGGAATATATTTAGTCTTTGTTAATGTAATAATAGCATAAAATGATAATATCATTGAACTAACCATCGCAATTGAATCAATTAAATTTATTACTACTAAACCAAAATTATTACCTAAAGCCTTTAACAACTCACCAAATAAATCAAATAAAGTATTCAAAGGAACATTACCAATTAAAAATACAATAATTAATATTCCCAGTGATAAAACAATCGAACTAACAAACACCCAAATTAAACTACCTATAAATTTAGCCCCAACCAATTTTTCAGTACTTACAGGCAACGTCAAGGTTAAATAACCAGGTCGCTTATACATTGAACGATTAAAATTTGTAATAACATTGACCAAAACTGCAATTGATATACCTAACATTGCAAAAATCATCAATGAACTCAATACTTGACTAATAAAATCTGGCAACAACGGTGCCAAAACACATAAAATCAAAAATATTCCTAAAGTTAAAAAGTATTGACGATACGATTGAATCATCTCATATTTTAATAATTTTAACATCTAAATACCTCCCTAAAGGCTTCATCAATTGACTGTTTTCTTTCTAATCTTAAATCTTCTGTTGATTGATGCAAAACGATTTCACCATCTTTTAAAAACACGACATCATCAAAAATAGTTTCCAAATCACTGATTAAATGTGTTGAAATAAGTACCAGAGCATCTTCTTCATAATTATTCAAAATAACATCTAGAATAACTTCACGAGCAGCTGGATCAACACCAGCTATCGGTTCATCAAGAATATATAATTTAGCTTTGCGTGACATCACCAATGATAGTTGGAATTTTTCTTTCATTCCTTTAGACATCTCTTTAATTTTCATTCCCTTATCTAATTTAAAACGATTCATCAGAGTCAAACAATTTTCTTTATCAAAATCTTCATATAAATCACTGAAAATACTTAAGACATCTTTAATATACATCCAATCTTGAAAATAATTCTCATCCGGTAAATATGAAATAATTTTTCGTGAATCAATTCCTACATTTTTCCCATCGACTAATACTTCACCTTCATAATCTTTCAATAACCCATTAATAATTTTAATCAATGTTGTTTTTCCTGATCCATTAGGACCTAATAAACCAATTATTTTACCAGATTCTAATGTCATCGAAACATTGTTTAAAGCCTTAAAATGATGATATTTTTTGGTTACATTAGTAATCTTTAATAGTTCACTCATAACTCTCCTCCTACTGTATTAATACACTAATACAGTAACACGAATTTATAGTATTGTCAATACAATTATTCTTATGACTCAAAACAAAATAAAAAGATTTTTCTAGTTATTTACATAGAAAAATCTTTTTATTTATTTTTTCACAAATTCATTATAAAGAAGTTCATGAATAAAAGAATATCCCTTTTCTAATTTTTTCTTTAGATGAAGATATTTACCAATACTTTTATCATCATTGATTTCCAACTGTTTACAAACATTTAGAAATTTATCATAGTCTTCAACATATAATTGATCAACCATGTTTTCAACATATTGTTTTTTAATTCGTTCATTGCGTGTTAAGCCATATTCTTTGATTAAACCCTCATCATACATGTGATAATTGATCTTTACTATCGGTAATTTTTTTAATTCATGATTAATTAATGTTCGCTGTTTCATCATCGTTAATGAACGATAAACTAATTTACCATTATTATTTATTTCTACGACTACACTATATTTCCCATCACCAACAATAAAGATGTTATTAAAATATTGACTATCATAAATATTGATACAGCCATAAATAAAATCATGCAAAGTCTTCTCATCAACATGATAAATATCTACTCTTGAAATGATTTCTAGATCATCATCTTCATCCCATTCATATGGTTCTAATAATTCTTCATCTTCTTTAACCCAGTTTACAATTATATCTTTCATATCTTCCTCCCATATAAATATATGATTATTTTATAAAATCATGTTTTTAGTATATTTTTATTTTTAATTAATATATAATGATTCCTGAGGTGAAAACATGGAATTAATTAAAAATATCATCATTTATGGTATTCTTGGAGCGATTCAAGGTTTTAGTGAACCAATTCCCATATCAAGTAGCGGCCATTTAGTTATTTTTCAAAGTATTTTTGAAAAAATGGGACTAATGGTTCCTCAAATGAACGATGTTACTTTTGAAGTAATCGTCAATACTGGATCACTACTCGCGATTATGTATTATTATCGCCACGATATTGTTAGATTATTCACAGCTTTCTTTGGCTATATTCGAAAACCAAAAAAAAGAAACTATTACGAAGGTGATTTTAGATACTGTATTTTATTGATTGTTGCAACTATTCCGGCAGCAATTGGAGGATATTTATTTAATGATAAAATTGAAGCAGCTTTTTCTAACCCTAAATTAGTTGGATGCATGTTACTGGTTACAGCGATTTTCTTATTATCAATCCATAAATTTGGCTACAAAGGAAAACGGACAGCAAAAAAATTAAACTTATTCGACGCTTTAAGAATGGGGATTTTTCAGTTATTTGCATTACTTCCAGGAATCTCTCGTAGTGGTTCTACCCTAACAGGAGGAATGTTAGGGGGATTATCACAAAAGGCAGCTCGTGATTTTTCATTTTTTATGTTCATGCCTGTTAGTTTTGGAGCAATTATTTTAAAACTAAAAGACTTTTTAACATCCAGCACACTTGGTGCTTTATGGCTTCCTTATTTAGTTGCTTTTATTATAAGTGGAATCGTTACATATTTGGCTCTACACTTATTATTTAAATTACTAGATAAAAAGAAATTAAATGTCTTTTCTTTATATTGTTTAGTAGTTGGTATTTTAGCCGTATTATTTTTGTAAAACAGTTTAAAATGAAATGTCTCTCCATTAAAGTTCATTTCAAAAAACTGTTTTTTTACTATTAATTTTAATTATATCTGTAATATTCATTTCTTTACCATCAATTTTGATTATTTTTTTGTATAGATCAAAGGCTGTAAGTATATCCTTGAGAATTGCATAATTATCTTGAGCATAATAAGCAGTTTCGATCATTTATTCACTTCTAAGCTACCTAATCTTCCAGTCCAACTCTTCTATTGCATCAAGAGCAAGCTTTTTCGTTCGATAATGACCCACAATTTAGCCCTGAACAATTCTTTAAATCCTTTTAGTGGATCATAAGATAAAATTATTTTACACGTTCGGCCTTTTCATCACATTGAACTATTCTCTTTCCAACATGCTAAAAACCAGTTAATAGCTGATGATGAAGTTACAATAAAAAAATACCATTGATTTACTTTAATCACAAGTAATTCGATGGTTATTGATAAATACTTTGATCCTCACCAAATCCTAGAATTACCAATAAAGATAATTGGCAAAGTTATTTTTACTAAAAACTATTATTAAGTAAGAATTCCATCTCTCACTTTTTAATTTGAACAATTGCACAAGCTCCATTTTCGTTATTTAATAATTTTAGAATACCGCCATGTTTTTCACAAAGGATCTTACTAATCGATAATCCAATTCCAAAACTTCCTTTATTAGTCTGTGATGAATAAAATAATGTAGTTGCATTTTCTAAATCCTTTTTACTAAAACCCGGCCCATCATCCTGAATAACAAATTCAAGATAACCCACAGTTTCCATAATCGTTAACTTAACCCCATTATTAGCAAAGCGGAAAGCGTTATTTAACAAATTTTCTAATATTTTAAAAATAATCTGTTTATCAAGATATAATTGTTTAGACACTATTTTTGCTTCTAATACTAAATCTTTATGATTATTCTTAGCGATAATCATAAAATCATTATTAATTTCTTCTAGAAAATCTTTGCCGACAACCATTGTCTTACTAATTTCAATATCTTCTATCTTTTGGATATCTTGAATACATTCAACATAACGCTCTAAACGAGCTGATGAATGAGCCATACTTTTTAAGGTCGTTAATAAAACATCATCAGATACTCTCTTTTCTGGAAAATTTTTTAATAAATAATCAAGGTATCCCTTCAATACTGTAATCGGGGTTCTTAAATCATGTGATACTGATGCCGTTAAAGCTTTTCGCTGATCTAAAAGTTCCCATACTTTTTGGTTATTTTCAATCAGTTCATTACGCATTACCTCTAAAGTACTACATAACCGACCTAATTCATCATTAGAATTATAAGTTATTTGAAAATCAAGATTATTATTGGTTAAATTAGCGATTCCTATATTTAATTGTTCAATCGGCAACGCCAGTTTTAAACGATAGTATATCTTTACAATAAAGATTGTCCCTAAAACAAGATATAATGTTGGTAATGCGATCATCGCTACTGTCGCACTAAGATAAATAAATTTATCTTGATTAGCCAATTCACTATACTGATACTCATCATTTGAGGGCGAGATTTCATACGTACCTGTAATATTTTCACTAATAATAGCGGTATCTACTGCAATATGAATAGTCCGATTATCAAGAATCATTTGTCGTAATGATGAAGTCAACAAAACTGTTGTAGAAGACAAAATAATAATTAAAAATAAAGCTACACTTAATATTAATAATAATGATTTTTTTAAAGACATGTTATAAAATTGCTGTTTTATTTTTTCCATCGATACCCTACGCCCCACACTGTTTCTAAGTATTCATTTTCACTATACCGGGATAATTTCATTCGGATTTTACGAATATGTTCTTTAATTACAGCACTATCACCATTAGCTTCAAAGCCCCATACTACTTCATAAATTTTTTCACGATCAAATATTTGACCAGCATTCATAGATAATAATTTAATAATTTCAAACTCCTTATTAGAAAAATCAATTTTTTTATTTTTAATAATTACGGTTCTTTGACTATAATCAATAATCAGTTCCCTAGTAAAATGTCCTCGTGATTTATGGGAGCTGCGTTTTTCACGACGTAAATGAGCTTGAACTCTTGCGAAAAGTTCATCCATCGAAAATGGTTTTGTAATATAATCATCGCCTCCCAGCATTAAACCATTGATCATATCCCGACTAGAAATTCGCGCTGTTAAAAATATAATCGGGCAATTCACATGTTCCCGAATCATCGTACATAATTCTAAACCATTCATCTCCGGCATATTGATATCTAATAAAATAAGGTCAGGTAAAACTGATAATTGTTTTAAAGCTTCATTAGCATCATTAGCTAAATAAACTAAATATCCTTCAGATTGAAATTGTAATGCCAGCATTTCTAAAATGTCTCTTTCATCATCAATCATAAGAATCTTATACATTGTTTTTTCCCCCTATAGTTATTTTTATTATACTTAAGTTTGTCAATTTTTGGTCAACTTCATAAAAAAACTTAAGTATTATGCATCAACCTGCAATCGTTAGATTTTTAAGGTTCAATACAATAACTTAAGCTCTTTTATAATTATTTAGTTGCAATAACTTCTACTTCAATTAAAGCCCCTTTAGGTAATTTAGCTACTTCTACAGCACTACGAGCTGGGAATGGTTCAACAAAATATTGAGCATAAATGTCATTTACAGTAACAAAATCATCCATATTATCTAAAAATACAGTTGTTTTAATAACATTTGCAAATGTTAAACCTTGGCTTTCTAATAATCCTTGAACATTCTTTAATGATTGATGAGCTTGTGCTTCAATCCCTTCAGGCATTTCCCCTGTTTCTGGTACTAATGGAATTTGTCCTGAAAAGAAATACATATCACCAACATTAATTCCTTGGCTATATGGCCCGATAGCTCCAGGTGCTTTATCTGTTTTTACTACATTTTTCATCTTTAATATCCTCCTTAAATCATTATAAACAAATAATCACTATTTTTAAAGTTTTATTAATTAAAATATTGCCATTTTTATCACTGTGATAATTTATTATTGACTTATTACAATTCTTTGCTATAATGTTGACAATACAAAAGGAGGATAGCACGACTATGAAATATACATTTGCAGCTAGATTTAATAACATTACTCCAAGTGGTATTCGCGCTGTACTAGAAAAAGCAGCGGGACCCGATATGATCAACTTCTCACCGGGCTTTCCTGATAACGATGCTTTTCCAGCTAATGATATTCAAAAGATTTCACAAGATGTTCTTAAGGAAGATATTTATACTATCTTGCAATATTCCAGAGGTACCACTTATCCACCATTAAAAAAGGCATTAAAAGCTTTCTTTAATCGTCAAGAAAAAATTTTTACAGAAAATGATGATCTAATGGTTACTTCCGGCTCAGGAGAAGGACTGGAAATGGCTGCCAAAGTATTTTTAAACCCAGGAGAAAGTATCATTGTCGAAGATCCTACATTTGTCGGAGCGCTGAATGGATTTATTAGCAATGATGCTAAACTGCTTGGTGTGCCTGTTGAAAGTGATGGAATGAATTTAGGATTATTAGAAGAAGCAATGCAAAGCACTCCTGCCCCCAAACTACTATATATTATTCCTACTTTCCAAAATCCTACCTGTATCACTACTTCACTAGAAAAAAGAAGAGCTATATATGACTTATGTTTAAAGTATAATATCATCATTCTTGAAGATAATCCATATGGCACATTGCGTTTTAAAGGTAAAACCATCCCGACTTTAAAATCAATCGATACTGAAGGAATCGTTGTTTACTGTGCAAGCCTATCAAAAATCATTTCTCCGGGTATCCGGCTTGGAACAATAATTGCGAATAAAGAAATTATTGATAAATTTAATATTCTTAAAGGGGCTAGTGCTGGAGCCGTAACTAATTGGTCACAACATGTAATTGCACGCTTTTTAGAAACAGTTGATATGGATAAGCATCTTACTCATTTACAATCTGTATATGGCAAGAAAAGTACATTTATGGTTGAAATGATGAAAAAAACTTTTCATCCTGATGTAAAATTCACTACCCCAGAAGGTGGTATGTTCGTATGGTTTGAACTTCCAAAATATGCTGATGCTAGGACTTTTTTGAATAGAGCTACCACTATGCATATCGCAATTGTAAATGAGGAAACTTTTGCCGTTAACAGACGTGATAAAATGAATGGTTTTAGATTATCTTTTACTAGTGCAACAATGGAGCAAATAGAAACAGGTATTGCTAAGTTAGGTAAACTAACATATGAATTATGTAAATAAATCCACTGATTGGTGGATTTTTATTTGTTCGCGCGTATAATTGAAATGAGGTGACTAAAAATGAAACGTGGATTAGTTTTAGCAGGCGGAGGTTCTAAGGGAGCTTATCAAGCCGGCTGTATTAAAGCATTAAAAGAATTGGGCTATGATTTTGATCTAGTAACCGGAACTTCGATTGGAGCTCTCAATGGCCTATTAGTCGTTCAAGAAGATTATAACACTCTTTATCGATTATGGGATGAAATCACAATTAGTGAAGTTTTAGAGGATCCTGTCAATTTTAATTTTTCAATTGACTCAATGCTTTCACAAACCAATTTAATCAAACCTTTTTTTAAATCATATATCAATGAAAAAGGTGCTGATATCACTCCTTTAAAAAACATTCTCCATGCTCTTTATAATGAAGAAAAAGCCTTTAATAATAAAATAGATTATGGTGTTGTAGCTGTAAAATATCCTAAATTGACTCCTATCGAAATAACCAAAGAAGAAATGAAGCCTGTACCAGCCATTGAATATGCAATTGCTTCAGCTTCATGTTTTCCCGCTTTTCCAGTGCATCATATTGATAAACAAGGTTATATCGATGGTGGTTATTATGATAATCTTCCTATTTCGCTAGCGTTAAAAATGGGTGCTGATAAAATTATTGCAATTGAATTAAATCAAGATGCTACTCATGATTATTTCCTCGATCGTCCTGATATCATATTTATTCGTCCTAGCTATGATCTTGGCGGATTTCTTGATTTTGGTCGCGAAATTCTTGATTGGCGGATTAAACTTGGCTATCACGATACTTTAAAAAAATTTAACCAGCTAAAAGGCTATCGTTATAACTTTAAAAATTTTGAAATCAATCACGAATTAGCCCATAAATTCTATCGTTTAATTTTAAACTATGAAGATAGCATAAATAAAAATGTTGTTAGTAAAACAATTACCAGCAGTTCAACTCCCTTGAGTGATCTGCTAAAGAATAATACTTATTTAAAGGAACTAACAACCGAAGATTACTTTGTTCGAGCGGTTGAAATCACTATGGATCATTATCACTATCAAAGTGATCTTCTTTATGATCTAAATGAAGTGTGTCACGAAATATTTAACACTTTTAAAGAAGAATATCAGGAACGCTATGATATTTTAGAAAAACGGTTTGTCGACATACCTATTAAAGAACTCTTCTCCAAAATAAAAAAATTAAGCAGTAAAGATGCTATTTGTGCTTTTTATCACTCATTAAATAATAACGAAGAAATCGAAACAACTTTAATTAGTAATATTTTTTTAGAAGAATATTTAATCGCTTTACTACTATATACGCTTGTATAATTAACTAAAATTTGCTAGAATCCTCCTAGGAGGAATTAGTTTGAATCTCAAAGTAAAAAATATGATATATTGTTCAATGTTTGCATGTATCACTGCAATCTTGGCACAAATTCGATTTACCTTACCAAGTCTAGTCCCAATCACTTTACAAACACTCGGGATTTATTTAATTGGTCTGGTGTTAAAACCTAAAATAGCTTTCATTAGTTCCTTGATATATATTTTAATGGGAGCCATCGGCCTGCCTGTCTATAGCGGCTTTAGTGCCGGTTTAAGTACTATATTAGGACCAACTGGTGGCTATATATTTAGTTTTCCAATTACAGCTTTAATAATCAGTTACCTTGTCCATTATCGAAGTACCACTATTTTTAAGTTTGGCGCTTTAATACTCGGAACAATAATTTGTTATTTAATTGGAACTTTATGGTTTATGTATATAATGAAGATGAGTTTTAGTGCTTCATTAATTATTTGCGTCCTGCCTTTTTTACCTGGTGATGTACTTAAAATCTTTATCGCAGCAGCCTTAACAAATAAATTTAAGAATATAATAAAAGATTAGGGAATTTGCTTTCCTAATCTTTTTTTCATTTTATGCTTTTGTTTCTTTTCCTAAACGTTTATACGTTTGATAAAATAATGTAGCTGTAACACTAACTGCAATCGTATCAGCGATTGGCTCTGCTAAAAATACTGCAAATGCTTGATTTTCTATAAACATTGGTAAAATAAAAATCAATGGTATTAAAACTAAAACCTTTCTTAGAACGGCTAAAAATACTGATGTTTTAGCATTTCCAATAGCAATGAAAGTTTGTTGACAAGCAATCTGAATTCCAAAAATTCCTGAAGCGGCCATATAAATACGAATCGCCCAACGTGTATACGTCGCCAGTTCTCCATGACTTGTGAAAATATAAATAAAAGTATCTGGTATAAACATCGCTACTGCCCATAAGAGCATTGAATAAGATAATGAGATTTTTAATAAAAGTTTAAAAGCGCGCTTTACTCGATCAATATTTTCAGCACCATAATTAAAACTAATAATTGGCTGAGCTCCTTGAGTAAGCCCTTGTAACGGTAACATTGAAAACTGCATCACGCTAGTCAAAATAGTCATTGAACCTACCGCGATATCTCCACCATATTTTAATAATGAAGTATTAAAACATACTGAGATGACACTTTCTGTAAACTGCATAATAAACGGTGATAGCCCTAATGCTAAACATGGTAAGATGACTTGAAAATCTAATTTTAAATTATCTAATTTTATTCTTAAGCCGCTACGCTTACTTGTTAAAAAATAAACAACAAAGATAGAAGATATCGCTTGAGAAATAATAGTTGCTAAAGCAGCACCCTTTACCCCCATTGACATACTAAAAATAAAAATTGGATCAAGCACAATATTGCATAAAGCTCCAATTGCAACTGTAATCATCCCAATCTTAGCATACCCTTGAGCATTAATAAACGCATTTAACCCCAAAGCCAATTGAACAAAAATTGTACCTAAGGCATAAATTCTCATATAATCAAGCGCATAACCAATAGTTGCTTCACTAGCTCCAAAGACCATTAAAATCGGTTCACCCCAGATTAAAAAAACAGCTGTCAAGATAATTGCCATAATTACTAACATCACAGTACAGTTACCAAGAATCTTTTCAGCTTTTGGGTGTTCACCACGGCCTAACATGATTGATGCTCGGGGAGCACCTCCCATACTAACTAAAGCGGCAAATGCTGAAATAGCCATAATAACAGGCATTGTTACTCCAACCCCCGTTAATGCACTAGGCCCTACTTTGGGGATATGTCCAATATACATGCGGTCAACCATATTATATAACACATTTATTATTTGTGCTAAAATAGCGGGTAAAGCTAATTTTAATAATAATGGACCTAAGCTATCTTTACCTAAATCAGCCTCTTTTTTCTTTTTCACTTTAATTACTCCCTTCATCTATTTTAAATATCCAATGAGTAATTATAACAAATTTCAAAGATAATTCAATTCTTTAAAAGATTATCTAATTTACATCATTTTAAATACTCATTCATATATCAACATATTGATATATATTTTTTCAATTATTAAAAAACTTGGCAGAATTATCATTTCTTTTTTATTCATATTCTCTTTGATAATAATAATATTTGTATAACTTGTTGAATTAAGCTATTTTGGCTTAATCAACAAAAAATCATACTTATAATTTATAAGAAATCATTGATTTATGAAATTTTGCTAAACATTATAAATCTTATTCATAATTTTGTTTCAATAAAAAGATGATAAAAAATAAGAACCATGGGGTAATGGTTCTTATTTCTTTACATCTCTAAATGAGATTACTTCTATTTCATTATCACGAAGCCACTGTTTTAACTTTTCACTTGTTACGAGTGAATAATCATATAATCTTTCTTTTAACATCGAAGAAGTAGTCGCCACATCATAATCAATAAAACCAGGATGTGTTACTAAAATATTCAAACCTTCTTTAATTTGATAATAACCATCAATGAACATATTTTCAAAGTCATGATCATGTTCTTCATAATAATCATATTGTTTCATTGTCTGATCAATAATCCCCTGCTCCAAGTCCATTCCGTAATAACATACTGGAACATTATATTCATGATAAATTCTTACCACTGCATTAATCAATGGTTCTACTTCTAAAACGTGTAAATCAATGTACTCAGGCAATTGGCCAACTAATTCAATATATTTTTCAATTTGATACTTAGCTTCGATGTAAGCATCTTCCTCACTAAATAATGGTTCATTATTTTTTATTTGTGCTCGACGAATCGTACTCGATAAAAATATCCCGTGTTCATCAACTAGACTAGGAATCATCTCTTTTGGTGCTAATGCATATCCATTAGTTACATTAACATGTAATCCTAAACACAGATTTGGACACTGCTTTGCTAATTTAATTGCTTCTTTTGCATACGGCATATTAACCATCAAAGCAACACTATTTACCAATCCCTTTCGATGTGCTGAAATCATCCCCAATGTCACTGCTTCGCTATATCCTAAATCATCACCACGTATCAATAACTGCTTTACCATAATTATCCTCTTTTCTATATTTTATATAATTATACTATACCAAATAAATAGTCTATACAATTTATTTTTTCATATTCATGAAACATTTATGATAGTGCTTATATTTGCGGTATAATAAAAGATAACTAAGGGAGGACAACACACTATATGAAAGATCGTTTTAGTTTATCATTTAAAGCTTTTTATTTAATCTATTTGGGCGCGATTGGCTCTTTTATTCCCTACATTAATACTTATTTAGAAAAAAATTCCGGCTTAAGCGGTTCACAAATTGGCTTAATTACAGCCATCAGTCTTGTTTTAGGGGTATGCGTGATTCCTATTTGGGGGGTCGTTGGTGATAAGACCAGAAAATATAGTGCACTATTAAAGTTATCAATTATGGCTGCACTAGTAGTACTTTACTTCTATTATAAAGCCGCTGTTTATCCTGCTATCGTAGTTTGTGCAATCGCACTTGAAGTATCACGACTAGGAACAATGCCGATGGCCGACACGCTGGCAACTAATTACTGCCATAAAACTGGTGGTAACTATGGTTCTATTAGAGGAATGGGCTCATTAGGGTATATGCTGGCAGGAATGGCTGTAGGATTTTTAGCTGATCTTTTTGGTCTTGATGGAGCAATGTTTGCAACATATGCCGTTTTATTAATCTTGGCTTTCTCGATTTCCTTCGGCTTTCCTAAAGATGATGGAAAGAAAGAAGATGGTGAAGAAGTTAAAGTAAAAAAAGGGAGTTTTAAAGAACTTCTAACTAATAAAAACTTCTTATTTATTCTATTTTTACAACTATTAATGTCAACAGTTGTCGATTCTGCTATGACATATGGCGGAAATCACTTAACTGTTACTTTAAATAGTGGTGCCTCAGCAATAAGCTGGATGACTTTTGCAACAGTTTTACCCGAAGTCGCATTCTTGATGATTGCAATCAAAGTTCTTAATAAAACCGGCTTTAAAAAATTCTATTTGATTGCCTGTGTATCAATGATGCTTCGCTTTGGGGTATATGCTTTTATTCCCAATCAATATGCTTTTTTAGCAATAAGCATCGTACATTGCATCGGCGTTGCCATCGCAACTGTAGCAAGTTTAACCTATATTCGAAATTCCGTTGATCCCGCAGTTTTAGGAACCGCTATTACATTACTTAATGCGACACTATCAATTGGTAAAGCCATTTATGGTTACATTTTTGGAGTAGTTTATGAAATTTGGGGAAGTTTTATAATGTTCGGAATTTGTTTGATTCCTTTTGTCATTGCTTTCTTAATGATTTCTCGTTCTCATTGTTTTGATGAAATCGATAAACATAAAGGTCATATTGCATAAGTTTATGGATAGATAGTTATATGCTATCTATCCATTTTTAGATTAAATTAAAATATTTTCTTTTAAATAATATAATTTATATTATAATGATATTCATGGAGAAGTTTATGAAGAATATCACAAAAATGTTTTTATTTATATTATCGTTCTACTTAGTCTTAGGTTCCCTTTGGATTGGAAAAGATGTTATCATTCATTATCAAAATATTGATGGTTTACCAATCCTAGGTTATCATGGTGTCCTCGAAGATAAAGATAAAGAAAAATACTTTGCTAATTATCCATACTGTATGTCATTGAGTGAATTTGAAGCTCAGATGAAGTATTTAAATCAAAATAATTATCATACCTTAACAATGGATGAAATCAACGATTATTATCAAAATCATACACCACTACCCAAAAAAAGTGTTGCTCTTACCTTTGATGATGGCTTATTAAACTTTAAAACAGTTGTTAAACCTATTTTAGAAAAATATAATTTTAAAGCTACTTGTTTTGTTATTGGCTATAAAACTACAGTAAAAAATAGCCAAAACCCTTATAAGCATCAATACTTAAGAAAAAGTGATTTAGTAAATGACGAATATGTTGAATACTATTCACATTCTTATAATCTTCATCATAACACTAAATATCCTAATACCAAACTAATTGAAACATTATCCACACAAGAAATAATCAATGATTTTAAACAAAATGAAAATATTGTTTCTAGCAAATACTTTGCCTTTCCATATGGTCGAACATGTGACAATGCTAATGAAGCATTGATAAAAGCTAATGTTTCATTAGCTTTTGGTTATAACCAAAATAGAACGATGACCTATCATGATGATAAGTACTTGTTACCACGATATCTAATGTTTAGTAAAATGCCAATGTTCTATTTTAAATGGATCGTTGAATAAAAAATGACAAGGACTGTTTGTTCTTGTCATTTTTATAATTATTATAAGACTTTTCCATTACTAGCAATAACCTTTTGATACCAATAAAAACTATCTTTTAAATATCTCTTTCCACTTCCATTTCCATAATCATCGTAGTCAACATAAATGTAACCATATCGCTTATTCATCTCTGAAGTACCTGCACTTATCATATCAATTGGTGACCAGCTCAAATATCCTAAGCATATGACTCCATCCAACTCAATTGCCTTCTTTAACTCATTAATATGTTTTTGAAGATACTTAATTCGATATTCATCATGAATCTGATTGTCTACAGTCAAAATATCATTAGCACCAAAACCATTTTCACTAATCAAAATAGGTAAATTATAACGGTAGTATATCTCATTCATTGTAATTCTTAAACCAATTGGATCAATAGCCCAACCCCAATCTGATTTTTCCAAATATGGATTTTCAACACCACCTTTTAAATTACCTTCCCCTACTTTTCTAGCAGGGTCATGAGATGCTACTAATGATAAATAATAACTAAAAGATATGTAATCAACTGTATTATTTTTGATTATGTCTAATTCTTCTTTTGAGAAATTTAAATGAATATCTCTTTTTTCTAAATTTTTTAAATACCAGTTAGGATAATTCCCATTAGCCTGAACATCTGCGTATAAATAATATTCTTGATTTGCTCTCATTGCTTTAAGAATATCATGCGGATCACAGCTTGCTGGATAAGTTGTAAATGAAGCGATCATACAACCCATTTTAGCAGTTTTATCAATTCTTTTTAGCTCTCTAGTTACTAATGCACTTGCTAAAAACTGGTTATACAGTCCCTGATGCACTTGTGTTTCATATAATCGATCTTGACTAAAGGGAATTGCTGAACCTTTAAATGGTATTTCTAATGCCGCATTGATCTCGTTAAATGACATCCAATATTTTATTCGTCCTTTAAAATGTGTAAAAACTGTATAACAATATGTTTGAAAAAATTTAATGACTTCTTTATTACACCAGCCACCATATTCAGTCGCAATAACTAGTGGTGTTTCAAAGTGAGATAAAGTTATAATTGGTTCAATTTTATATTTAAGTAATTCATTAATAATATTGTCATAAAATTTCAGTCCTGCTTTATTGGGTTCTTTCTCGTCCCCTCGTGGGAAAATTCTCGACCAGCTAAATGACATTCTAAAAGCTTTAATTCCCATTTTAGCCAGTAAAGCAATATCCTCTTGATAATGATGATAAAAATCATTCCCCCTTCTTTTAGGAAAATTATTACTTTTATTTTCTCTAAGTTTTTTAATTTCTTCAATGGTTAATTCCTTTTTAGCTAAATGACGCTCCTTCTTTTCATAAAACATAAAAACATCAGCTATTGACATTCCACGCCCATCAAGGTCATATCCACCTTCCATTTGATTGGCAGCACTTGCACCACCCCACAGAAAATCTTTATCTAATTCACACACACCGAACATCCTTTCCTTTCTCTATTATTGATTTATGATATCTTACTCCAATCGCAAAATATCATCATTATTTACTACTGTATTCATATTTAACAGCTCAACTTTATTATAATGATTAGTATTTGTTACAATAACAATAATAGTTGGATCATATCCCGCATGGTTGATTTCATCAATGTTAAAATCTAGTAATAATTGTCCTTTCTTGACCATATCACCTTCTTTTACAAAAGCATGAAAACCTTTTCCCTCCATTTTAACTGTATCAATTCCTACATGTAATAATATTTCTGCTCCTAATATTGACCTTAACCCAATTGCATGATTAGTCGGAAATACAGCAACGATCTTAGCATCACAGGGAGCATATAATTTCCCTTCATCAGGAATAATAGCAACCCCATTTCCTAATGCTAACGAACTAAAAGTACTGTCATTTACTATTTCTAACGGCAATACTTTACCAGTCCCTACAGCACCTAATATCTCGGTATCAACCTCAAGCAGTTGATCAGTTTCCTTGATTACATCATCATTTTTTTCAACAAATTCATCTTTCCAAAATAATAATACTAATACTAAAGTTCCAATAAATGAAATTAATAAACCGGCAATATACCATACAAACCCATGTTCAGCAAACAATGGTAATGATAAAATTCCACCTGCTGGCAACCCCGTCGTATAGCATCCAGCCCCACCAACAACTGCACCCCCGAAACCACTCATTAGACATGCCATGAAAAAAGCTTTTTTAGCCTTCAAAGTAGTTCCATAAATCAGTGGTTCTGTAATTCCTAAAACTGAGGGAATTACATTTGCTGCTGCAACCGATTTAAAATTTTTATTTTTTGATTTAAAAGCAATCCCTAATGCAGCACCAGTTTGTGCAAATGCTGATGGCATCGTCATTGCTAACAATGCATCTCTACCAGTTGTTGCAAGATTATTTAAATTGACAGGAATAAATCCACGATGTAAACCAAAAATAACTAATGGCTGCCAACATGCACAAAATATAAATCCAAAAATAATCGGATTGAAACTATAAACTGCTAATAATCCATCTGTAAAAATATTTGTTAAAAATGTCACTACTGGTCCAATTGCTAATAATGATAATGGGGCCATAATAACTAAATCAATCAATGGAGTAACAAAACTTCTAATTATTGAAGGCAGTCTATCACGAATCAGCCTATCCAATAATGATACAGCATATACTGCAACAATAATCGGTACTACAGAAGATGCATATTTAATTAAAATTACATCAAGTCCTAAGAAAGATAACTTTGCACCTTCACTAAAAGCTGTCAATAAGGTTGGATATAACATTGTTCCAGCTAAAGTGACTCCTATAAATTCATCTATTTTAAAGTAGCGTGATGCACTAATCGCTAAATAGAACGGCATAAAATACAAGATTGCATCTGCGGCAGCATATAAAATCATATATGTTCCACTTTCAGTTGTTAATATTCCCATACTAGTAAATATGGTTAACAATCCCCTCAATACACCTGCTCCTGCCATAACAGGAACAAATGGTGTAAATATGCCTGAAAATAATGCAAATATTTTATCCAATAATTTCTTATTTTTATTTGATTGTTCCTTTACAGTACTTATTTTAGCTGTTGCCAAGATTGCTTTATATACATCAGCAACATGGGTACCAATAACCACTTGACACTGTCCACCCGAAAATAACACTTGAAGAATTTCTGAACTATTTTCTAAGTTTACTTTATTTACTTTCTCCTCATCTTTTAATTCAAATCTTAACCTAGTAGCACAATGCTGTACTATATTTATATTTTTTTCGCCACCAACATTTTTTATAATAAATCTTGCTAATTTTTCATATTTCATTTTTTCTCCTCCTAATAAAATAACCTAGAATAAAACGGCTCTATACTAAAACTGGAGGGGAAATATATCCTGCTCCAGTTTTCTTATATTT